>NZ_JADNDC010000019.1:0-89185 GCF_015551645.1 Ruminococcus sp. D54t1_190329_F1 | reverse complement strand
AGCGTTGCGCCGGCGAGTGAGTAATACACATTGTCCAAATGCGTCCCTCCTAAAGAACTTTTCAACCCACTAAATAGCAAGTTAAGGTATTTTCTTGTATGTGAAAATAGGCTATAATATAAATAATTCAAGCAAAGTAAACGAGGTGTACTATGGGAAAATATATAATGGCATTGGACCAGGGAACTACCAGTTCCAGATGTATTTTATTTGATAAAAAGGGAAATATGTGCAGCGTAGCACAGAAAGAGTACAAACAGTATTACCCGAAGCCAGGCTGGGTGGAACATGATCCGAAGGAAATCTGGTCCTCCCAGATTTCAGTGGCTACAGAAGCCATGAGTAAGATCAGTGTAGATGCAGAGGATATTCACGCTATCGGAATCACGAATCAGCGAGAGACTACGATTGTGTGGGATAAGAAGACAGGAGAGCCGGTTTATCCGGCAATTGTATGGCAGTGTCGCAGAACAGCTGATATGATTGAGAAGATGGAAAAAGACGGCATGTCAGAGTTGGTTCGAAAGAAAACCGGTCTGATTCCGGACGCCTATTTTTCCGGAACGAAACTGAAATGGATCCTGGATCATGTAGAAGGTGCCAGAGAGCGTGCGAAGAATGGGGAACTTCTCTTTGGAACAGTAGATACCTGGCTGATTTGGAAATTGACAAAAGGGAAAGTTCATGTGACGGATTACACCAACGCTTCCAGAACCATGCTTTTTGACATCCATGAGAGAAAATGGGATAAAGAGATTCTGGAATACCTGGATATCCCAGAGTGCATGCTGCCGGAAGTGAAGCCAAGCAGTTGTATTTATGGTTATACCAATGAGAACCTGATCGGGGGCAGAATCCCAATTGCCGGGGCGGCAGGAGACCAGCAGGCAGCTCTTTTTGGACAGTGCTGCTTTGAGTCAGGTGATGTAAAGAATACATATGGTACCGGCTGCTTTATGCTTATGCATACAGGAGATAAGGCGGTAGAATCCAAGAATGGACTTCTTACCACCATTGCAGTGAAAGCAGACGGAACACCGGGATATGCCCTGGAGGGAAGTGTTTTCGTGGCAGGTGCTGCTATTCAGTGGCTGAGAGACGAAGTGGGAATTCTGGAGAGTTCCCCGGATTCTGAGAAATATTGTCTGTCAGTGCCGGACACAAACGGTGTATACGTGGTTCCCGCGTTCACAGGTCTCGGTGCACCATACTGGGATCAGTATGCAAGAGGTGCTATCCTTGGTCTTACCAGAGGCGCAGGAAAAGCTCATCTGGTGCGTGCCACGGTAGAGTCCCTGGCCTATCAGGTACACGACGTTCTGGAAGCCATGGAGAAGGATTCTGGCATTGATCTCAGCGCCCTCCGCGTAGACGGCGGCGCCAGCGCTAATAACTTCCTCATGCAGTTCCAGGCTGACCTTCTCGACACTCAGGTAGTCCGCCCTAGCTGCATCGAAACCACCGCCCTTGGCGCCTCTTATCTTGCAGGGCTCGCCACCGGTTTCTGGAAAGACGCCTCCGAAGTAAAAAGCAATTGGCAGATCGGCCGTCAGTTCACCCCACAGATGACAGAAGAGGAGCGTAAGAAGAAGCTGAAAGGGTGGAAGAAGGCTGTGAAGTGTACGTTTGAGTGGGCGAAGGATGAAGAAGGATATAAGTAAAAAATGCCACATAATCAGGAATTTATTTTTACACTTTACAATAAACGTGTTATTTAAAGTCCACTTTAACATGTATAATAAAGAAAATAAATCTGACCATAGAGCAATTTCAGGTTTCCCAGAATCTCCTTTCTGCTCTATGGACAGTCTTTCAAGAAAGTAGCATTTACTTTGATCAAGACAGTTACTTTGAATAGGAATCAGCAGCTGACAGAAGAACAGAGTCGGCAAATTGAAAAAGCCACTAAAAGAGAAATTGTTAAGTTAAAAATATATTGTTTAAGAGGGGGAATTTTATTCTGCTTTCTTATACTTAATATAATTCACCACCATCATCGCTAACTTAAACGTTAACGCATCCTCAAAGGTTCGGATATCCAGCCCGAATTTTTTCTGCAGCTTTTCGAAGCGGTACACCAGTGTATTTCGGTGTACGTAAAGCTGTCTGGAGGTTTCGGAAAGATTTAGGTTGTTTTCGAAGAAGGTGCGGATGGTAGCGAGTGTTTCGTCATCAATAGAATCCAGAGTTTCTTCTTTGAAAAACTCATCGATAAACATCTCGCAGATCTCCACCGGCAGCTGATAGATCAGGCGACCGATTCCAAGACGGTTATATCCAAACACATTCTTGCCAGTATAGAAAATCTTGCCCACTTCTAAGGCAGTACGTGCTTCCTTGTAAGCATCCGGGAGCTGCTTCAGGTCATCTGCAATATTGCTGTAGGAAACCCAGGCAGAAGTCATGGCCTCTGTATTCAGCATGTCCACCAGCATATGGGCAATATCATCCAGATCGGAATAATCCTCAGAAGGCTGGAGTTCACGGAGAATAATAATTCCGGAATCGTCTATAGCAGTAATAAAATCTCTTGTCTTAGCTGCAAAAATATTACGGATGGTAGCCAGAGCATTTTCGTCCTTGCTCTGTTTGGTCTCCACCAGGAAAACAGCACGCCGTACAGTGGTTGTGATATGAAGCTTTTTCGCACGGTTAAAAGCGTCTACCTCAGAGTAGGAGCCAAGGAGAAGATTCTGCATAAATACGTTTTTGTCGCTCTTTTCCATGTAAGCGGTAAGCAGGCTCTCAATCTGGCAGACTGCCAGTTCCCCGATAGTGGAAGCGGCCTCCGCATTTCCCCATACGATCAGGACATATTGAAGCTGGTGACTCTCTGTCACTTTATACAGCCGGCAGTTCATATTGGAAATACACAGCACCTCATCTTCCTTAAATTCTTCCAGTTTCTCTTCGGAAGGAAGGGCTCTATCGCAGGTGCTGATATAAATGGTGTTATCTAAATTTACAAGGCAAAAATCCAGATGACTGATATTCTTCCAGTCTTCCAGACATTTCTGGAGAATCTGAAGTAATTTCATAGGTTTGCTCCTTTGTGGGAAAATAGTATAATGAAATGAGTGCCAAAAATTCGAAATCCGCTGATTTACTGCGTAAATCGCGGCTTTTTTATATTTGGCGTGTCCCAAGTTCAAACGCCTTATCGGGCTTGCACGATAAAGATTTTTGAACTTGGGACACTGGTATCATATAATACTAGTATAACAAAAAAAGCCTCAGGGGAAAACCCCTGAGGCCTAACTAAATTCATTCTTCTAAATATTAGTTGCAGATAGTAAGCTCTGTCTCTTTATCAAAGAAGTGAGATTTCTCCATATCGAATGCGAATTTGATTGTATCGCCTGTCTTGGAGTTTGTACGAGGATCAACTCGTGCTGTAACCTGAGTTCCGTTTACATCGAAGTACAGGAATACTTCAGCACCAAGAAGCTCATAAACTTTAACGGTAGATGTCATTGGAACGCTTGGAGAAGCTTCGATGAACATCTGGGAATCATGAATATCCTCTGGACGGATACCAAGAACAACTGTCTTGCCAACATAACCGCCGTCTTTCAGCACTTTCGCTTTCGCTGCCGGGATAACGATGTCATACTCACCAACTTTAGCAATAAGGTCGCCGCCTTTTTCAGCAATCTGAGCGTCAAGGAAGTTCATCTGCGGGGATCCCATGAATCCTGCAACGAACAGGTTGCCTGGCTGCTCATAAAGGTGCTGTGGTGTATCAACCTGCTGAACAACACCATCTTTCATAACAACGATTCTGGTACCAAGGGTCATAGCCTCTGTCTGGTCATGTGTTACATAGATGATTGTTGCGCCCAGTCTCTGATGGATCTTGGAAATCTCAATACGCATCTGAACACGAAGCTTAGCATCCAGGTTGGAAAGAGGCTCATCCATAAGGAATACCTTAGGATTACGAACGATAGCACGTCCCATAGCAACACGCTGTCTCTGTCCACCGGAAAGAGCCTTCGGTTTACGATCAAGAAGTTTCTCAAGGTCAAGGATTCTGGCTGCTTCTCTAACAGCTTTGTCAATCTGATCTTTCGGAACTTTACGAAGTTTCAGACCAAATGCCATGTTATCATATACTGTCATATGAGGATACAGAGCGTAGTTCTGGAAAACCATTGCGATATCACGGTCTTTCGGCTCTACATCGTTCATAACCTTGTCACCGATCTTTAATGTACCACCGCTGATCTCCTCAAGACCTGCGATCATACGAAGTGTTGTAGATTTTCCACATCCGGATGGTCCAACGAAGATGATGAACTCTTTGTCTTCGATTTCAAGGTTGAAATCTTTAACTGCCTGGAAACCATTCGGGTAAGTTTTGTTAATGTGCTGTAATGATAAGCTTGCCATGATTTTTCCTCCAAATTTCTCAATTAATTATTATAATCAAAATTGTTTCGATGCTTTTTTCATCTGATGTTAGTATAGCGAAAACCACCCAAAAGGGCTAGGGCAGAATCGTACAAACTTTTAAACAGTTTCTTGTCAATCTGACGAAAAAGCAGTAGCCTTTGGCGCCCGCTTCTCATTTATGAACATTCCTTGTAGTAATTTTGCATGAAAAAGCTGTTGAAACCAGTCGCATTTGCACAAAAACAGGTAGTAGATGTTCAGTCCGCAGCCATGCAGAGTCTCGTAATTTCCCTGACCTTTGGCAATGATCACGTCAGCATTATATAGAAGTTCTCTGGCGTGGGTACTGATCCCGTGAAGCCAGGTACCGCCTACGTCGTTTCCGTTTCCAAGTACAGGCACAACATCAGTAAGACCGCAAAATTCAGCGTCCTCCATGGTTGCGTCATTTCCAGCGGGCAGTCCGCGTACTAATGCTGTGATCCGTATATTTGGAAATATCTTTTTCAGAATCTGGATGGCAATTTTGTCCAGAACGATCTCACCGCAGTTATCGGTAATATATACAACATTCTCTGCCTTTTTCATATCCTGGCAGAATTGACGATATTCCTGTTCGTCAAGATCATCCTTGTTTTCACTTTTAATAAGAGAAAGTGCAGTTTCCTTGCTGACTTCCGGAAGCGCCGCAAAGTCGATATAGTTGCCGGTGCGGGCATAAATAAGTGCGGCTTTTAAGGGATCTTCTGAATAACGGATAGTGGAACGAAGCTCAGCTTCCAAATCCAGCATAAGCTGGTCATATTCTTTGTTGATCCGGGTGAAATCTTCCATAGGAACGCCCCAGAAGGAACAGTAGAATTTCTTCAGTTCTGTGGAGATGCTTGGAACGCAGTCGTCATCCTTTGGATGTTCAAAACGCTGGCGGATTGCTTCCATATATTGTTTTTTTCTGTCTTCGTCGTTAAAATGACGAATTTTTGCTTCCTGTTTGCGTATCTGACAGGCCATACATTTTGAATTTAATTTCATTCGTACCTCCTGAAAATAAGTTGCTGGCTAATTTTTCAATAACATTATTGAAAGATGCCAGGGCAAAAGATATTTTGACATTCACATCATTGAAAGAAACTATAATTAATGAAATGAGTGTCAAAAGGTCTTTTGGCACTCATTTGATACCCGGATTGCTACGCAGCTGCGCTGCTCCCGCAATCCTTCAAATATTCGAAATCCGCTGATTTACTGCGTAAATCGCTGCTTTCTCATCCAAGTTCAAAAGCCTTATTGTGCAAGCACGAACAGCTTTTTGACCTGTTGACACTGGTATCATAATTACTTACATTATAGCAGAAATTGTCTGACAGAACCAGAGAATGTTTGAAAAATAAAGTCACTGTTCACTGGTAACGTTCCGCGAGGCGTTTTTTGTGAACAAAGTTCACAGAAAACCCGAGAATTAAGTTTGCGCAGCAAACGCTACTTCTTGTGCTTGTCACAAGAAGGTTCGTCTTTCTGTGCTTCGCAAAGCGCGTTACTGCGAACGGAGCGAACAGTAACAAAATAAACTTGTACGTTATTTGAAAGGTTGTATGTCATAAAATGTATTATAGAGAGAAAATAATATAGAAAAACGTTTAATTAGACGAAAAATATAGTGATAATCCATAAAAATCAAGTATATAATCTATAAAAAAAGCTGAAAAAAATAAATAGTATTTACAAAATCCATTTGACGTGCTACTATCAGTTTAAAGATAAGTAAAACGATTAACGAGAAACCAGTAAACTAAAAGAAAAACATGGAATTAATCCGGTTTTTTATTTTTTACAAAGAAGATTAAACGATTAATTAAAATCGGCAAAGGCAGGTGCAAATATGAAAAAACACTTGAAACAGTTGGATCTGAAGAGAATCCGGATCACAGACAGTCTGTTTGGGGAATATGTGAATAAAGTAAGCGAGAAGATCATTCCCCATCAGTGGAAAATTCTCAATGACCAGCTGGAAGATTCAGAGCCTACCTATTGTATCCATAATTTCCGTATTGCCGCAGGTGAAGAAAAGGGAGAGAGAAAAGGAGTTGTTTTCCAGGACACAGATCTTTACAAATGGCTGGAAGCGGTTGCCTACACCATAGCAGGTGGCCGTGGGGAGCATCTGGAAGAGCTGGCAGATCAGGTTATTGATCTGATAGGGAAAGCACAGGAACCAGATGGATATCTGAATACTTATTTTTCCGTAAATGCCCCTGCGAAGAAGTGGACCAATCTGGTGGAGGGCCACGAATTGTACACAGCCGGACATATGATCGAAGCTGCTGTTGCTTATTACCAGGCTACAGGTAAGGAGAAAATCCTTAATATTGCAAAGAAAAATGCAGATCTCATATGCAGGGTGTTTGGTACAGGAAAAGGCCAGAAACGAGGTTATCCGGGACATCAGGAAATTGAACTGGCCCTGGTGAAGCTTTACCGGGAGACCGGAAAGAAGATTTATCTTCAGCAGGCCAGGTATTTTATCCAGGAGAGGGGCAGGAATCCTAATTATTTGCAGGCAGAAATTGCGGGAAGAGGACATCCGGAATTTTTTCCGGAGTTCGAGAGGTACGATCTGGAATATTCCCAGGCTCACAAGCCTCCTGTAGAGCAGGATGAGGCAGTTGGACATGCAGTAAGGGAAATGTATATGTGCTCCGCAATGGCTGATCTGGCCGGAGAAGATGCCGATTCAGGGCTTATGGAAGCTTGCAGCAGAATTTGGGAGAACATGACGACACGGCGGATGTACATTACAGGAGGAATCGGAAGCAGCGGCTTCCGCGAGCGGTTTACTACAGATTACGATCTTCCAAACAGTACCAACTATTCTGAAACCTGCGCATCTATCGGTGTGATGATGTTCGGGCAGAGAATGGCAGCCATCACAGGAGATGCTTCTTATTATGACTATGTAGAGAAAGCGTTGTATAACACTGTGATTGCAGGAATCAATATTGCAGGAGACCGGTACTTTTATGTAAACCCACTTGAGGTGGTTCCGGAATTTTGCACAGAGCACACTTACATGGAGCATGTGAAACCGGTAAGGCAGAAATGGTTTGGAGTTGCCTGTTGCCCGCCAAATGTGGGAAGAACCCTTGCTTCTTTGGGACAGTACATATACGCAGAAGATGAGGAAGGGGTTTATATTAACCAGTTTATCTCCTCTACAGCAGATACAGAAATCAAAGAGAGCCGTATGAAGATAAAAATGGATTCCACGCTTTTGCAGGATGGAAAGGTTCAGCTCCAGGTGCAGTCGTCCGGACCAGGAATCCTGAACATCCGCATTCCCTGGTACAGTGAGAAATGGGAATGTGTGCAGAATGGAATTTCCATAAAAACGCAGCCTGACAAAGGCTATCAGAGGCTTTGCATTTCACCGGGAGACACACGGATCAGTATTGATTTCCATGTGGTTCCCAGATGGATGGGAGCCAATGACCAGGTGAGGGCAGATGCAGGAAAAACAGCCCTGATGAAAGGTCCGCTGGTGTATTGCCTGGAGGAAAAAGAAAACGGCAGATTCCTTTCAGAGATTTTTGTAGAAGAGAACACTTCGATAGAAGAAAACGCTCCCGCAGAAGAACTGGTAGGAAATGTTCCAACTCTTTCCTATAAAGGAATACGTGTAAGAAACAAAGGTGCAGACGGCGAAAATCAGTTGTACGGAAGTGTAGAGCTGGAAAAAGAAGAAGTTTCTCTGCGGGCCGTTCCGTATTGTATGTGGAACAACCGGGGACAGGGGGAAATGCTTGTATGGCACAAGCTGCGGATATGACAGTATTACAGATTAACTTTAAAACAGTAAATGTTTACAGCGGCCAGGCAAAGCCGTTATAATAAGATTAAGAAAAGGAGAAGTAGTATGAAGAAAAAACAGTTATTGGGGATTTTACTTGCAGGTACAATGATGGTTGGAGCAGCAGTTCCGGTTTTTGCAGCAGATGGTGACAGAGTAAAGATCACATATGCACAGTGGGGAAATGAAACTGAGACAGCAGCTACACAGGCAGTTGCTGATAAGTTCAACAGCGAACAGGACAAGATCGAAGTAGAAGTAGTGAAGATCGATCACGATACCTACGTTACCAAGCTGAATGCCATGGCTACAGCTGGTGAGCTTCCGGATACCGGTATTATGAGTGAGGCCGGCGTGCTGAAATTTGCAGAGAACGGACTTCTTGCAGACATCAGCTCTATGTATGGTGAAGGCGATGCCAAACCTCTGGATTGTCTGACATTCCGTTACGACGGCACACCAGTTGCATATTCTGCAGCAAACGAAGTTCTGAACCTTTGGTACAACAACGATCTTCTGAAAGAGGTTTGTGAGAAGCAGGGAATTGATCCTTCAGAGGTGACTCCTCCGGCAGATGCTGAGGATGCATGGGATTGGGATACTTTTGTCCAGACAGCACAGAAGCTGACTCTGGATATCAATGGAAAGAATGCTTTGGATCCTGATTTTGATCCGGACAATGTAGATATTTACGGATGTACCATTAACACACTGCCATGGCAGCTGGAAGTATGGGCAAAATCCAATGGCGGCGGATATTACAGCGAAGATGGCTCTGAATGCACCATTGACTCTCCGGAAACGGTAGAAGCACTTCAGAGAATCGCAGATCTGTCAGACGTTTACCACTGCGCACCTCCTGTAACAAGTGCTGCTAATGCTCTGGAATCCTCCCTTGGAAGCAAAAAGGTGGTTATGGCAACAGACGGTGCATGGAACGTCGGCACCTTCCTTGGACCAAGCGCTGATTTTGATTACGGTGTAGGTGTTCTGCCTTACATGAAAGAAAAAGTTACTATCTGTACTGGTGGACCAAACGTGGTATTCTCCACAACAGAGCACCCGGAAGAAGCTATGGAATGGCTGAAATGGTATTATCAGGAAGAGAATTCCTGGTCCCTGATCGAGGCTGGAACATGGATGCCGATCCTGGATTCCTGGTACACAGATCCTGAGAAAACAGATAAATGGATCAGCAACCCGAACTATCCGGATAAAGACATGTACAAGAGCGCAGTTGTGGATTATGCTATGAACAACGCACAATCTACCTCCTGGTATTATGTAAACGGAACTGAAGAGTTCAACGCCACACTTGATTCTGTATTCTCCAGCGTATGGGCTGGTGAGGAGACCATGGAAGAAGCGATTAACGAGAACCTGGAAGAGCTTCAGGATATCTTTGCTGAGAACAATGGCTGATCGGAGCTGTTCATACAGGCTCTAGAGCTGGTTATTTTATAGCAAAATAGTGAACGAAACAGTTACTGATAATAGGTAACATGAAGCAGCAGTGAAAATCTGCTGAAAAATAGGAAAAGCAACTGGACTGACCGGTTACTGTCCAAGGATATTATTTCATATTACTGACAGATACCGGTCAGCTCCCTTTTAAGAGGTGCGGGCATGAAAGCAAATAAGAAAAACAAAATAAAAGTGACATCAAGGGCCGGTAGAAAAGAAGAAAGGACCGCTTATCTCTGTCTGATACCGGCATTCCTTGGAGTAAGTCTGATCAGTTATCTGCCGACACTGGCAGTATTTGTTTTAAGCGTATTTAAGTGGAATGGTCTTTCCTCACCGGAGTTTGTAGGTCTGGAGAACTTCCAGCGTATTTTTACAAAAGATATTTATTTCGCAGATTCTATAAAAGCGACAATTTTGTACGCTCTTCTGGCTGTGGTAGGCGCTATTATCTATTCTCTTCTGGTAGCCCTGCTTTTGAATATGAAAATATGGGGACGGACATTATTCCGTTCTGTTTTCTTCATTCCATACCTTTTGCCTGCAATCGGTGTTTACAAAGGATGGCAATGGTTATATGAAGGTAACTTCGGACTTTTTAACTTTGTCCTTCGAATGGTGGGACTGAAACCTCAGAGATTCCTGGACAGTCCGAGTCAGGTAGTACCTTCCCTGGTAGTAATTGCAATCTGGACAAGCGGCAACCTGATCGTGGTTTTCCTTGCAGGACTTCAGAATGTACCGCGGGTTTACATGGAAGCAGCGGAAATTGATGGTGCAAATGCATGGCAGCGCTTCTGGAACGTTACCATTCCAAGCATTTCCCCGATTATTTTTTACAACGTGCTGACTGCCCTGATCACACACCTGCAGGTTATCAACCCGGCGCTGGCTCTTACAGATGGCGGCCCAGGAAAAAAGTCCATGTTTATGTCCTATGTTATTTATCTTTATGCATTTAAGAAAAACAAACTGGGATATGCAGCTGCTTATTCTGTGATCTTCTTTATCCTGGTTGGAATTTTTACGGCAGTACTCTTTAAGACGCAGAAAGAACAGATTTTCGGAGAGGGGGAATGAGAAATGGCTGGAAAAATGGCAAGCAGAAAGAAAAAAGAAAAAGCCTTTAATGTTCTGGCGTTTTTCATTGTACTGATTCTGGCTGAATTGGTACTTCTTCCCATCTGGTGGATTTTCCGTTCTTCCCTGATGAGCACGGCAGCATTGAATGAATATCCGCCTTCCTTTATTCCTCATGAGTGGCTCTGGTCAAACTATTCCAAAGCGCTGGAGACTTTTGAGTACTGGACTTATTTTAAGAACACATTCACCATTATCATTCCGGCAGTTACCTTTGGTACCATCACTGCGATTTTTTGCGGATATGCCTTTGCAAGACTTCGTTTCCGCGGGAAAAAGCTGATCTTCAACATCTGTGTTGGCACGATTCTTCTTCCGGGAATGGTAACCTTGATTCCTCTGTATATTTTCTGGACAAAGGGAATGGGACTGGGTGATACATATTGGCCGTTGATCTTGCCGTTCTTAACAGGTGGTGGCTTTTTCAACATTTTCCTGATCCGGCAGTTTCTGATGACGATTCCAAAGGAACTTGATGAGGCGGCTTCCATTGACGGGGCTGGAAGAATGAGAATCCTATGGACAATTCTTGTTCCTTCAATTAAACCGGCGGTAGTTGTAGTTGGAATGATGCTGTTCATCCAGATATGGAACGACCTGCTTCAGCAGATCATTTACATTAACAGCATGAGCAAATTTACCTTTGCCATTGCGCTGACCAACTTTACCGGCTCATTCGGAACTAACTGGCCGGTGGCACTGGCAGCCACGTTTATGACAATCCTTCCTGGTATTGTGATTTATATCTTCGGGCAGAAGAGCTTTGTGGAAGGAATTGTGCTGACTGGTATGAAAAATTAAATTATAACAATATTAACATTTTCAGGCAGGGCGGTGGTCCTGCCTGTACGAAATTTAAAATGAGGATGTAAAAAGCCTCTTTTTCAAACACGCTCTAAGACAATGCTTTGTGGGGTGTATGAAGAGGCTGTAATCAGGCAGTAATTTTGAGGAAAAGCATATGAGACTGACAAAAAGATTCATGGACTGGTATCAGGGAAATAATGATAAGGAGAAAGAGACGCCAAAGGGCGGTGTGAAGAGAGTTGGTTATGTACTCTGGAATTACGCCGGCAGACTGGTTGGGGCAAATGTGCTGTTCCTTTTGTGCTGTATTCCAATCGTGACGATTCCGGCAGCTCTGTCAGCACTGAACCGTTATCTTTCGGCGATTTACCGGGTAGGATATGGTTTTTCCCTGGAGGATTACTGGAAAGAATTTAAGTCTGATATTCTGAAAAATCTTCCGGCGGGAGTGCTCACCGGCGCTCTGGGATTCTATTCCTGTTATCTGCTCAGTCTTGCTGGAAATTTTGGCAAGGGAACTACCCATGATGTGCTGATTGGGTGTGGGATTGGTGTAATGATCTTTGCCATACTTATTGGTGGATATTATTTTGTAATGTCCGCTATGTTAGACCTTGGCGTGGGGGTATTGCTGAAAAATACATTTCTCATTATGGTATTGGAATGGAAGCTGAGTATGGTGATCGTAATCACTGTGGTAATTGCCGGCGGAATTTTGCTGGCACTGGCACCATATTCTCTGTTTCTGCTGCTTACGATCGGCGTTTCTTTTCCGCAGATGGTGATATATGCCTGTGTGGACAGGGCCGTGGAGCGAAGGGTGCTGCAGCCCTTTGAAAAATTACAAAGTAGAAGAGCAGGGGAGTAGAGATGGCGATTGTGGCTGTGAATAAAATATGATAAGATTGTGATAGAAAGAATTAATAAAAAAACCGGAGGGAGAAGTTCCATGCCGACCATAAAAGAAATTGCAAAAGCCTGTAACGTATCAGTTGCGACTGTTTCCAATATTATAAATCATAAAGGCAGCGTTGGTGATGCCACCAGGGAGCGTGTAGAGAAGGTGATTCGCGAGATGAATTATACGCCTAATTATGTTGCCAAAAATCTGAAAACCAAAAACACCAGAAGTATCGGTGTTATTGCAGAAGATATGACAGTTTTTGCTCTTCCTGATATTATCGACGGCATTACGGAATACTGTGAGGAAGCTGATTACCAGATTCTTCTTGTAAATCTCCGTCTTTATAAGAAATTCCAGGATAATTATTACCGTGATAACCGTCACAAAGAAATTGTACGTCAGGAGTTCCAGAAGCTTCTGGCAAAGCAGGTCGAAGGAATTATTTATGTGGCTGCCCATGAGCGCCTGATCGATATTATCCCAGAGGATCTGCCCATTCCAACGGTAGTTGCTTATGGCTTTACTGGCAGTGGGAAAATCCCATCTGTAGTGGTGAAGGATATCAAAGGTGCCCATGATCTGGTCAGTTATATTGTTTCCAGAGGACACAGGAAAATTGGTGTTATCGCAGGTAAGAAGGAGAGTATTCATACCCAGTCCCGTCTGGAGGGCTACCAGAAGGCTTTGTTCGAAGGAGGGATTCTCTATGATCCGGATATGGTCACTTATGGTGACTGGGATCGGCAGAGTGGTTATGAGAACACAGATATCCTTTTGGAAAAGGGTGCAACAGCTATTTTCTGTATGAATGATTTCATGGCTGGTGGAACCTATGACCGTTTGGAAGAGCTTGGGCTTCATGCTGGGAAAGATGTGGCTGTGGCTGGCTATGATAACCGTGAAATGGCATGCTATGAAAAGCCGCCGCTTACTACCATGGCTCTTCCTCTTCATGATATTGGCTATAAAGCCTGTCAGATCATTATTGGGATTCTGACAAAAGAAGAAGTGGAGTTGGATAATGGAAATTGCTTTGTGGAGTGTATTCCTTGTATTCGGGAGTCGGTGAATGCGGTGGAGGCATAGAGAACGGTATTTGCTATTTAATGTGCTGAAAAGTTCTTCAGGAGGGACGCATTGTCCAAATGCGTCCGGAATAACGACCAGCACATTAAATAGCAACTTTTTTAAGAAATCGCAGCTTCAGCGAATGCAGTTGTAACCAGGTTTTCACAATCTGCCCTGTCAGATAATTCTCCTGCACTCTCCAGAATATCCTGCAAAAGTTCAAAACTATCTTTTTCGAATATCAGATTCTCTTTCCAGGTATCCTGCTCATAATAACGCTTGACAATTGTGGTAAGAGTATCCATATCTGTTTCCGGGAATTGAGGGGAAATCACTTGCGCAATTTCCTCAGGGGAATGGCTTTGTACATAGTCCATACCTTTTTGAAGGGCGTTTGTGAAGCTCTGGATAATCTGTGGGTTTTCGTTTAGAAAGCTGGTCTTTGCACTGTAAGAGGTATAGGGGACATAACCGGAATCCACGCCCAGAGAAGCCACTACATAACCTTTTCCTTCTCTTTCAAGGGCAGTTGCGGAAGGCTCAAATTCAACAGTAAAATCAGCCGACATGTCACCAGTAAATGCAGCAGCAGTGGAACCAAAATCAATACTCTGGTCAATTTCCAGATCTGTCATCGGATCAATATTATGATTCTTTAAAATGTACTCAAATACCATTTCTGGCATACCACCCTTACGACCACCAAGAACTCTCTTATCTCTCAGCTCATCCCATGTGAAATCCGGCATTTCTTCTCTTGCCACAAGGAAGTTTCCAGCCCTCTGGGTGAGCTGTGCGAAATTCACAACCGGATCAGTGGCACCTTCCTGATAAGCATAGATAGATGCCTCGGCACCCATAAATCCAATATCAGCTTCCCCGGAAATAACAGCAGTCATAGTCTTATCCGCACCAAATCCTGTGACAAGTGTCAGATCCAGCCCTTCCTCTGCGAAATACCCTTCTTCAATTGCCACATACTGCGGTGCATAGAAAATCGAATGTGCTACTTCGTTTAAGGTAACCTTTGTAAGCTCCTCTTTTGATTCTCCATTCTTTGCAGCAAAGACTGTGGCTGGCAGTGCAGTTACTGTAAGAATCACAGCTGCTGCCAGTGAAATCCATTTTTTATTTCTCATACAGTGACTCCTTTTTTGACTTCTGCTGTTAGGATATGCAAAATATGGGAAAGATGTTCGTAATAAGCATATTGCAAAGCTAAAAAAGAGGGTCGAGAAAAGTTATTTATCTGCCTCTTCTGATAAAATTTGTAACTGGATTTTTAACTTTCCTAACAGTTAAAAAATATGAAACGTACTTAACAACAATTCAATTGTGCTCATCTGTCAATTCTGCTATGCTTTAATCACAAAAGCTTTTGGAATTTTAACCGAATAAGCTGCGAAGCAGCATTCGGTTATGAGCAAGTAGCGAAGCGGACCTGGAATATCCGCTTGACTCAGGAGAAAAATATGATGAATATTGGAAATGTGATTAAAAAATATAGAAAAGAATTAGGTTACACGCAGGAAGAAATGGCAAACCGTCTGGGAGTAACCACTCCGGCGGTGAATAAGTGGGAAAACGGGAACTCCAATCCTGATATTGAATTGTTAGCGCCTATTGCAAGACTACTGCATATTTCCCTTGATACCCTTTTGTCTTTTCGCGAAAATCTGACTGACATTGAAATCGAAGAGCTGATCCACAAAATGGACAAAATGTTTTCTGAGGAAGGCTTTGAGAAGACCTATCAGTGGGCTGTAAATACTATAAAAGAATATCCAAACTGCAATCTGCTGATCTGGCAGCTGGCAGTAATGCTTGATTCGCGGCGGATCATTGGCATGTGCGAGAATCCTGACAGGTACGATGAGCAGATCAATTCCTGGTACGAAATGGCGCTCGGTGATAAAGAGGAAAGAATTCAGCACCATGCAGCTGATTCCCTGTTCGGCTTCTATTTGCGGAAAAAGAATTATGAAATGGCAGAAAAATATTTAAACTATTTTTCCAATTATGATCCCATGAAAAAGGTGAAGCAGGGACAGTTATATATGGAGCAGGGGAAAACAGAAGAGGCATTTGAAATGCTGGAAAAGGCTGTTTTTTCAGAGTATACCACTTTAAATATGGCTTTTGGAATCATGATTACTAAGGCTCTTGAGGAAAAAGACCATGGATACGCAAGGTTTCTGGCAGAGAAAATGAGTACATTAGCTTCAGGCTTTGATATGGGAAAATACAATGAATGTGCAGCAATGTTGAATGTTGTGACCGCCGAGAACAATGTGGAGGGCACTTTCCAGGTTGCAAAGCAATTGCTGAACAATGTGGACACCATAGGTGATTTTCAAAAATCCCAATTATACAAGCATATGAAATTCCGGGAAGTCGAAAATCCATATACGGAAGAAATGAAAAAAGAATTGCTGGAAGGCTTCAGAAACGCGGAAGAGTTTGCTTATATGAAAGAATATGAACCCTGGGAAAAATTGTTATCAGGGAATTAAAATTGTCACTTTCCTCAAAATGGTTGTATATAAATAAAGAACGATGTATAGTATATGCAAGGTTTTTTCTTTTATTCCAAATCAGGAACATGCTTATGTGGCAAACAGAGTATAGAAAGACATACGAGGAGTGACAGCAATGGAAACAATCACAAGAGACGAGGCTTTTGCATTATTAAAAAAATACAACAAGGATCCATTTCATATCCAGCATGCACTGACTGTGGAAGCGGTCATGAAATGGTATGCAAACGAACTGGGATATGGAGAGGATGCTGAATACTGGGGAATCGTAGGGCTTCTTCACGACATTGATTTCGAGCTTTATCCGGAAGAGCATTGCCTGAAAGCACCGGAAATGCTTCGCGAGGCAGGGGTAGGCGAGGATGTGATACATAGTGTGGTATCTCACGGATATGGAATAACTGTAGGCTGCGGTGTAACAATCGATGTAGCACCGGAACAGGAGATGGAAAAAGTGCTCTTTGCAGCAGACGAACTTACCGGATTGATCTGGGCAGCAGCATTAATGCGTCCGTCCAAGAGCACTAAGGATATGGAACTGAAATCCCTGAAGAAAAAGTACAAAAGCAAAGGTTTCGCAGCAGGCTGCTCCCGGGAAGTAATTGAGCGCGGTGCGCAGCAGCTTGGATGGGAACTGGAAAAACTGCTGACCATGACACTGCAGGCGATGGCAGCCAGTGAAGATACGATTAATGCGGAACTGGAAAATGCCTGAATACTTTTTGTAACCGAATGAATTGCTTTGCAGTATATCAGTCAACTATGGTATACTGCATCATTTCATAATGTAATCTGCATCCTTCAGTAATATCAAATGGAAGAAGTGCTCTTGCTACCAGCTTCAGTTCTTCTTCGGGAAGATCTGTCCTGCGCAGATGAGCGTAGTCGCCATCAATAGATTCTACAATATAATCACAAATTAACATAGGAATATTTCCTCCGGTTTGTATTATTTATATGCTTATAGAATACCACAGAGAAAAACGTTTTTCAAACACCAATTCAGGTGCTATAATAGAATTCATAGATGAAAAAATTATCAGTGAATAACATCAGAAAATGAGGTATCAAAAATGTCAGCATTAACAATCAGTCCGGAAGATGAAAAAAGAGTAAAAGGAATGGGCTTTTTGAATAACAGAGGAACCGATCTGTTTTCAGCAAGAGTTCTTACAACAAATGGAAAAGTAACTGCAGCACAGCATCGCTGTATGGCAGATGCAGCAGAAAAATTTGGCAGTGGTGAGATTCTGTATACCACCAGACTCTCTGTGGAAATTCCGGGAATTCCTTATGACAAGATTGAAGAATTTCAGAAATTTATAGCGAAAGAAGGCCTGGTAACAGGCGGAACAGGGGCAAAGGTACGTCCTGTAGTGTCCTGCAAAGGAACCACCTGTCAGTATGGACTTCTGGATTCCTACGCAATCTCTGCAGAAATCTACAAACGCTTTTATGAAGGCTACGGAGATGTGGCGCTGCCACATAAATTTAAGATTGCAGTAGGCGGATGTCCAAACAACTGTGTAAAGCCAAATTTGAATGATGTAGGCATTATCGGTCAGAGAATTCCGGAAGTGAACACAGACGTCTGTAAAGGCTGCAAAAAATGCGCCATCGAAGCGGCTTGTCCCAATAAAGTGGCAAAGGTCGTAGACGGGAAAATTCAGATTGATAAAGAAGCCTGCAAGCACTGCGGCCGCTGTGTTGGAAAATGTCCGTTCCACACCATTGAGGATGGCGCTTACGGCTATAAGATATACATAGGTGGCCGTTGGGGCAAGAAAGTGTCAATGGGAAAAGAGCTTGGAAAAATATTCACATCCAAAGAAGAAGCCCTGGATGTAATTGAAAAGGCCATTCTTTTCTTCCGTGACAATGGAATAAAGGGAGAACGTTTTGCGGAGACTATTGAGAGAATTGGCTTTGAAAATGTGGAGAAGCAGCTGTTGGAGCAGCTGTGAAAAGACGTTACCCGGGAGAGTCATTACAATTGGTGGAAATGCTCTGCACAGATAAAATAGAATTTGGAGGAAATATAACATCTATGAATACAAGAGAACAGATCCATGCATTATCTGAGGAAATGCTTGAAAATCTTGGAAAGCTGGTTGCCGTTGATTCCCAGCTTGGCACCCCGTCAGAGGGGAAACCTTTCGGAGAAGGACCGGCAGAGGCACTTGAGATCGGGCTTGAAATTGCCAGAGAGCTTGGTTTTAAAACCGTAAATCTTGATAATTACTGTGGTTACGCCGAAATGGGAGAAGGCGAGGAAATCGTAGGTATTGCAGGTCATCTTGATATTGTACCTGTAGGTGGTGACTGGACCTACGATCCATTTAAGCTGACACGAGATGGCGACCATGTATACGGACGTGGAACTACAGATGACAAAGGACCTGTAATTGAAGCTCTCTATGCGATGAAACTTCTAAAGGATTCCGGTGTGAAACTGAACAAAAGAGTCCGTCTGATCATGGGATGCAATGAGGAGACCGGTTCCAAATGTATGGTACATTATAATGAGGTAGAGGAAGAGTTATCCTGCGGCTTTACACCTGATGCAAATTTCCCATGTATTCATGGTGAAAAAGGCTATATGTCCATGATGGCATATTCCAAAAATACCAGAATTATCTCCATGAATGGTGGCTTTGTTTCTAATGCAGTATGCGATAACTGTACCACTGTGATTCCGGCGGAAGCTGGTCTTAAGGAGAAACTGGAGCAGATGCTTTCCGAAACAAAACTGCAGGAATATAAAGTTACGGAAGCCGAAAACCAGATCACCATTTATGCAAAAGGCGTACCGGCTCATGCCAGCACCCCGACACTTGGTATCAACGCAGCAGGTGTTACCATGGAATGTCTTGCAAAGGCAGGCTTTGAAGACGATTTTGTTAAATTTTATAATCAGCACATTGGAACTGCCTGTGATGGCTCCGGTGTTGGCCTTAAAATTGCCGATGAATTTGGTGAGCTGACCTTCTGCAATGGAATCGTAAAAACAGAGAATGGTGTGATTTCCTGCACCATCGACATCCGTGTACCTGTAACCTTCAAAAAGGATGATATTCTGAATCGTATAGAGGGTAATCTGGAAGATGAAAATGGCCGTATTGAGGTGGGGGAAATCGGTAATCCGTTGTTCTTCCCAAGAGAATCTCCGCTGGTAAATGCCCTGTACAAGGCTTATGTGGATGTGACTGGCGACACGGAGAACAAACCAATGGTAATTGGCGGTGGTACCTATGCCAAATCTCTGAAAAATATTATTGCATTTGGTCCGGAGAAACTGGGGGTGGATTATCGTATTCACGGTGCAGATGAGTTCATTCTTGTTTCCGAGATGGAAGAGGCTGTGGAAGTGTATATGGAAGCAATTAAGAATTTGTTGGCAATTTAACCAAACCCAACAAGTTTAAATATAAAAATAAAAGAAGAAGTCCTCGAATGTTTCTGGCATCCGAGGGCTTTTTTACGTGATCAGGAAATTACTTTGTAATACTTCTTTAAAAAAATGTCAATATCTGTATCAGAAATGACAATACCCGAATCGTTTTTTTTATTGAAGAATGGCTATACGGCTGTCTGTATTGCCAGTCCACTGGCTTAGTTCGGTGCGTGTGCACTTCTGATCTCCTGCTATTACAGGATGATGAAAGACAGCGCACAGACCGCTTAAATTGTGGACTCCATATTGACTTGAAAAAACAGATATTTCTCGGTATTATTATTGGGAATATCTGTTTTTTTGTAAGAAAAATCGAAGAAAGATAATTTTTATACGGTTATGTCATTCGATGATAGCTGTTTAGAGGAAAAGGGAGAAATTTAAAATGAATGAAATTATAAAAAGTTTATATAATAGAAAATCCATGCGCGTATACGAAGAAAAGTCCATTCCGCAGGAGATGAAGAAGGTCATCCTTGAAGCCGCAGCCCAGGCGCCTACAGCAGGTTGTCAGCAACTTTATACTATTTTGGACATTACAGATGAAGAATTGAAAAAGGCTTTATCTGAGACCTGCGACTACCAGCCATTTATTGCGAAAGCACCTATGGTACTGGTATTCTGTGCTGACTGCAAGAAGTGGTATGATGCATATCTGGAAGCTGGCTGTGAGCCAAGAAAACCAGGTATAGGAGACCTTATGCTTGCGGTGACAGACACGGCAATTGCCGCACAAAATGCAGTTGTGGCAGCGGAGAGCTTTGGTATCGGTTCCTGCTACATTGGTGATATTATGGAAAATTATGAGAAACAAAGAAGACTTCTGAACCTGCCTGATTATGTTTTTCCAGCTGTTATGCTGGTATTTGGTTGGCCCACCCAGCAGCAAAAGAATCGCTCTAAACCCCAGAGATGTGCACAGGAACATATTGTGCATGAGAATACCTACCGCAGTATGGACGACACTGAACTTCGCGAAATGTTGAGTCACCAATACAAAAATTCCACCTTCGAAGACTGGTGCAAAGCCTTCTGCAAAAGAAAATATAATTCCGATTTTTCAAAAGAAATGACACGGTCGGTGGGGGAATATCTGAAGCAGTTTGAGTGAATATTGCTGTTTTTAGAATTACTTATATCAGGGAAAAGGAGAACAATAGGATGTTCAGAATTGGAATAGCAGAGGATGATCCCTCATTCCAGAAGACAATTTCCGAATATATTGAGCGTTACCAAAAAGAAAAAAATATAGATATCCAGGCGTCTTTTTTTCAAGATGGAAATGAATTGGTATTTAAATATGAACCCATATATGATGTTCTTTTACTGGACATTGAAATGCCAAAAATGAATGGTATGGATGCTGCCAGAGAAATCCGAAAAAGGGATCAAAGAGTGCTGATTATATTTATAACCAACATGGCGCAATATGCAATCAATGGTTACGAAGTGGGTGCCTTGGACTTTGTCCTGAAGCCCATAAAATATTTTTCTTTTTCCATGAAACTGGAAAAAGCCCTGAAGTCTGTGAAAGGCCAGGAGTCTGTTAATATTCTGTTGGAATACAAAGACGGGATGAAAAAAGTGTCCTCCGATGAGATTGTTTATGCGGAGATTCGTGATCACTGGCTGCATATTTTTACGGTAGATGAAGAATATCAGCTTCTTTCTACCCTGAAAGAATTTGCGGCAAAATTGGCAGACTATCATTTTATCTGCTGTAGCAGTTCCTTTTGCATTAACATGAAATACGTCACAGATTTTCAAAAGGATATTATAACCTTGAATGATAAAACAGAATTAAAAGTCAGCCGATCGAAGAAAAAAGAGGTAAAACAGGCATTACTTGATTATTACAAAGGAGGGCTGCGCTGATGGTATCAGAAATTTTATCCCAAATTCCCATATACATAGGACATGCATTTTTTTCAATCAACGTGTTCCCAATCATACTGTTATTTTCAATTGGCATTCAGAAAAGAAAACACTTTGCATGGCGAATTGTCCTTGGCTTTCTGATATCCGTATGTTGTTCTGCGCCCTTTTCTCATGGGCTTTTTACATACATCATGCAGTTTACCTTGTTTGTATTCAGCAGTTATTTTGCATACGAAATTTCCTGGAAAGAGGCTTTGTATAGCGTTACATGTGCCTATGCAGTACAGCATATCAGCTATTGTGTATATCTGATTTTGTTTCGACCAGTTCATGGAATACCGGTTTATGCACCGGCATATATTGTGTGTGCAGTGTGCATTGCACTTTTGCTGTACTGGTTTATCGGAAGAAAATTACCTGAAAATGGACATTATGATGTGGATATTCGTTTCTCTATGATGTCGTTTTTCCTTATTATCATGCTCGCTCTGGGGCTTAGTATTGCAGCAGATACCATGTTTAATGCAGAAGAAAATAATCTCTATTACCTATGTAAAGCATACGATCTGATTTGTTGTCTGTTTGTATTATGGGAACAGATGGATTACAAAAATAAATTGAATAAACAGAGAGAGCAGGATCTGGAAAAACAGGTTCGGCTGAAACAAAAGGAATTGTTCCGGCTGAGACAGGATGATGTGGAGCGGATCAATCTGATCTGCCATGATCTAAAAAAACAGCTGGAGCCACTGAAGCTTTTCTCAGATGAAGAACAGCAAAAAGCATACTATGAACAGGTGTGTAAAACTATCCAGTCTTATGATTCCCAAGTGGAAACCGGAAGTAAAGTTCTGGATACTTTGCTGTCCCAGAAAAGACTGGTATGCATGAAAAATAACATAGAATTAACCTGTGTGGCAGATGGGAAGAAAATGGATTTTATATCTGCTGTGGATTTATATACTATTCTTGGAAATGTAATTGACAACGCAATTGAGAGTGTACTTATGGTTTCTAACGAAGAGAAAAAAGTGATTTCCACATCTATTTGGACCAAGGGGAATCTGCTCCTTATTCAGATACAGAATTATATGGAAAACGAGAAAATAAACTTTTCAGAAGGGCTTCCTGTGACTACAAAAAATGCACATGATGGTCACGGATATGGGTTAAAAAGTGTGAGAAAATGTGTGGAAAAATATAATGGAAGTATGGATATTACAGCGGAAAATCACATGTTCAGCCTGACGATTATTATACCTGTCGCAAAATAAAGTGCAAATTACGAAATCTGGAATGCTTGTTACGAAATCTTAAAATATCCTTTTTGAGTATGTGTTAAGCTCCTGACCATGATGAACGCGCGGTCATGAAAAGCAAAAAACAATATTTATTGTTGATCAAATGGGAGGAAACATATGAAAATCAAGAAGGAAATCACCCGTGGTCTGGGTGCTGTTTCAGCTTGTCTGCTTACAGTTGTGTCCATAGGAACTCCTGTGGCAGAGGCCTATGAGGGCAGACTAAACACAGTGCTTGGCATTGAAACTACAAAGACAGTTTCGGATGAAGGCTTAGATGTTGATACAGATTATTATAAAAGCGATTATGGAACTGATATTTATGATGGAGATAAGCTGCAGCAGCTGGAGGATGATGCGGCAGCACAGGCAGTTGCAGAACAGGAAGAAGGTTCTGTTCTTTTGAAAAATGACAACAATGCACTTCCACTGGCGGCTGGAAGCAGCATTACACTTTTTGGACAAAATTCTATTGAGAGTACGGAAAGTGTAGCTGGAAGTACAGGTTTTGGCGGTCCGCAATCCTACTCAGGACCTTTTTACAGTTATCATTCTACGGCTAATTCTACCCAGGAACTGGTAACTTATCTTGGAGCAATGGAGTCCGTTTATGATGTTAATCAGACAATGGTAAAGGCTTATCAGGAGAGCGGTTATATGCGTGTAAAATCTGTTGACGATCCGCAGATTGGAGAAGCACCAGCAGATTTTTACACAGAAAATCTGAAAAATAGCTGGCAGGATCAGTATAATGATGCAGCTGTTGTTATGCTTACAAGACAGGCAAGTGAGGATTGTGACCTTCTTCTTGAAGATCCAGAGGGAATCAGTCAGCTGGCTCTTCATCAGGACGAAAAAGATCTTTTGAATATGCTGAAAGAACAGAAAGAGCAGGGCGTATTTAAGAAAATTATTCTTCTTGTAAATTCTAACTGGGCTATGGAGCTTGGAGACCTGGATGATTATGATGTGGATGCATGCCTGTGGATTGGTTCCCCTGGTATTGTTGGATTTACAGGTGTTGTAAATCTGCTTCAAGGAGAGGCGAACCCATCTGGAAAACTGGTTGATACCTATGCGAAAAATTCCCTGTCAGCTCCGGCTATCACCTATGCACAGATGAAAAATACGCCAGAGTGGGCGAATCTGGATGAGGTTCTGGAATATTGTTCAGACAGCGATCAGTATGTTTCCAACTATCTGATCTATGCAGAGGATATTTATGTAGGATATAAATATTATGAAACCCGTTATGAGGATACCGTACTTGGAAACGGAAATGCAGACAGTATAGTTGGTTCCTCAACTGGAAAAGCATGGAATTATAATGACGAAATCGCTTATCCATTTGGCTATGGACTTTCCTACACAACCTTTTCCCAGACCCTTGATGGTGTAGAGTATGACGAAACAACAGATACTTACAACGTAAAAGTTACCGTGACAAATACTGGTGATGTAGCTGGAAAATCTGTTGCAGAAGTCTATGCACAGACCCCATATGGGGATTATGAAAAAGAGAACAATGTGGAGAAATCTGCAGTCCAGGTTGTGGGCTTTGATAAGACAGATATCCTGGCGCCAGGTGCTTCTGAGACACTGGAAATTCCAGTAGAAAGATATCTCCTTGCAAGCTACGATTACACCAATGCCAAAGGCTATATTTTAAGCGAAGGCGATTATTACTTTGCCATCGGCGATGATGCACACGATGCCCTAAACAATATTCTTGCTGCAAAAGGTGCCAAGGGAATGACAGATGCATTGGGCGAGAAGGCTGAAGGAAATGCAGAGAAAGCATACTCCTGGAACAATGCAAAACTGGATACAGAGTCCTATAAAATGTCCCGCTATTCTGATATGGAAGTAACAAACCAGTTCGACGATGCCAACTTAAATAACCTTGGAACAGACACTGTAACTTATCTTTCCAGAAGTGACTGGGAGGGAACATATCCAGCAGAGCAGGTTTCTGTAACTGCAACTGAGGATATGATGAAAACTTTAAATGGTGATCTTTATACAGAACCAGAAGATGCACCATCTGTAGATGATTTTACCCAGGGAGTAGATGCTGGCATTAACTTTGTTGCAATGAAAGATGTAGATTACGATGACGATGCCACATGGGATAAATTCCTTGACCAGCTTACGGTAGAAGAAATGGCTTCTATTCTCCCTGACCAGAACGGTTCTGTACTAGTTGAGAGTATTGCAATGCCGTCTACCTACCGTGGGGATGATATGGACTGTTTGGAGCAGGTAACTTTCAAACTTACTGGAAAATCCGGTATTGTATGGCCTTCCACCGTTGTTATGACCTGCACCTGGAATAAAGATGATGTTGCGAAACGAAGTAGCATGACTGCAAATGAAGCTTATTTTATGGGGGCAACAGAAATCTGGTCTGGCGGCCCGAACTGCCATCGTACACAGTTTAACGGACGAGCTTCTGCTTACTATTCTGAAGATGGAAACATGGGATATCTGGTAGGAACTGTTGTTGCTGAAAACGTTCAGAAATATGGAATTATCCCTGGCTATAAACACATGGTTGTAAACGACCAGGAAGCACATCGTGAGAGTGCGGCAACCTTTACCAATGAACAGGCTCTTCGTGAGCAGTATCTGCGAGCTTTTGAGGGAGCCTATACAAAAGGCGGCGCAATGGGTTGTATGACAGCATTTAACAGAATCGGCTGCACTTACTGCGGAAGCTCCTCAGCACTTCTTACAACTGTTATGAGAGGAGAATGGGCTTACAAAGGACATGTTACTTCTGATGCGGTTGTAAATATGGATTACAAGAAACATTATACTTCTAACATTACAGCAGGACTTGACTACTGGTGCTGGGATATGGCAGGATTCGGAGCTTCTGATGATTCTTCTGTAGTGCTCAGTAAAGACATGGTTACGGAAGCCATCGAAAATGGTGACGGTTACATGCTTCAGACTCTGCGTAATGCAACCAAGCACAATGTTTATGCACAGGTTCATTCTATCCTGATTAATGGACTGGATGAAACCTCTCATGTAGTACATATTACTCCATGGTGGAAAACAGCTTTGAAAGCGGCAACAATTGGATTTGGAACAATTACTATACTGTTTATTGTACTTTACTATCTGGAAATGCTGGTTTGGAGTAAAAAGAGAGGAGAAAATGCATAATGAATATCAAAGATAAGATATTAGGAAAAAGAATCAGCGGCATTTTTAATGCATTAAATATTCTGCTCGGCCTGTTCTGCATTATTTATTACAGTATCAACGCAAACCGTGTAAATGAGTTTAATAAAGCTGTTGATTTTTATCTTGTACTGGCCATTATGTGCTGTGGGATTTACGTATTTGCAGATTATGTGATTGCGGATATTTTCAATCTGATTGCAGTTGTGTTTATTACACTTTCCATTGGAAAAATGATCGTAAACAGTATCAACACTTTTGCAGATGCCTTGAACGGAATTTCCATGTTCGGTTCTTCTGGTGTGATCGGTTATATTATTGTGACAGCGGTGGTTATGGTTATCATGCTGGTGCTGGAAATCGTATCCTGTTTCCTGAGCAGAGAGAAAAAGAATGCAATCAAGGTGGTTGTTTCTGAAAAATAATTTCAGAAGTGTAAAACTTAATTATAAAAAAATCCGACAGAACAGGTATGAAAATACCATCTGTCGGATCTTTTTTTATCTGTTTGTAGTTCTTAACAAACTATGTTCGCAAATATACTGGAACACAAAATAAAAAATAATTCCCTTTGAAACGGTGGAAAGTGTCAGTGCCCACCAGATTCCATTCAGTCCCAGTGCAGTGTTTGACAGAACCAGTGCAAGGGGGATTCGTATAACAGTCAGGCCAACGCTGATCAGACTGCAAAGCTGTGTCCGTCCAAGACCAGACAGGGCGCCCACAGTCATCATTTCCACGCTGAGAAAAATTTCGGAAAATCCGATGATCCGCAGGTAATCAACGGAAAGCCGGATAACTTCCTCCTCGTGGAAAAAGAGCACAGAAATCTGCCGCGGGAAAAATACAAAGGCAATAGTGATCAGTGCAGCCCAGCATATCAGAAGCCGAATGGAAATATGGTATCCTGATTTGATTCGGTCTTTTTTTCCTGCTCCGTAGTTCTGTCCCATGAAAGCATTCAGGGCAGAGCCAAAACCGTCAGCCGTGTTCCAGGAAAGGGACTCAATCTGTCCGCCTACACGCTGTACGGCAATCGCTCCGTCCCCGAATCCGGAAACCATTCGGGTGAGTATCATGGAGATGATACAGTAAAGGCTTCCCTGAAGTGCAGTGGGGGTTCCAATGCGAAAGACTCCTTTTAAACAGGCAATATCCGGTCTGGAAAGCAGACGGATTTTGTGTAGTACATTGGTTTCACCGTGGTCACGGAGAATTTCTGCAACAAGGATCAGCAGAACTATAATCTGTGCGGTAACAGTTGCAACTGCTGCTCCTACAACTTCTAATCTGGGAAATGGTCCTACACCAAGAACAAGAAGCGGATCAAGGATCATATTCAGTATCAGACCAAAGAAGTTTGCTTTCAGCGGTGTTTTGGAATCGCCCTGGGCTGTGAAAAGACCTGTCAGCACCTGGGAAAGGAAGGAAAACAGGATCAGTCCGCAGGTAATCCGCATATAAATTCTGGCACTGTTGTAAGTTTCTGCATCATTTAATGCAAAGAACTGCAGCAGCGGATTCGTAAATAATATACTGATCAATGTAACAAAAAGAGAGAATAGTATGGTAAGCTGCAGAGCTGCCTGTGCAAAGCCTGCGGCAGCCTTCTGATCACCTCTTCCAAGGGAATGCGCCATGTTTACCTGTCCTCCCATTCTTGCCAGGGAAGAAAGTCCCTGGGAGAGCCAGACGTACATACCTCCCACGCCCACACCCGCCACTGCTTTAGAGCCCAGCATTCCTATCCATGCCATATCTGTAATGTTGTAGGCGGTAGCCAGGAAGGAAGAAGCCATGATTGGCAGTGCCAGCTCAGACAAAGTCCGTAAAATAGGACCGGAGGTGAGATTTAATTGTTTCTTTTTCATTTTAGATCTCCTGAAAATAGTAAAGTATCATTATTATACCATAGAAAACGCATTTTAAGAAGATGAAATATGATTTGAAAATACTCTAAAGCCTGTTTGAAAAAGTCTAGAGCGTGTTTGAAAAAGGCTTTCTGCAAGATGTGCGTCACAATTTGTGGGAGATTTTGTCCGGATGAAGGCGCCGTAGCGGGCTACGGCAACTGAATTCATGCAAAATATACCGCAAAGTGGGGCGTGCAGATTGCGGGAATGATTTTTTAAACACGCTCTAATGTGAAAAAAATATGAAATTATGTTCCATACCTTGACTTTTAAAAGAATAAATGTTATATTACAAATAGAACAAAAATAAAAGTTATTTCCCGTGGATGTTCGGGAGATGGACAACAGCATTCCCCGGAAGAGATTCCGGGGAATTTGTAGATACTGAATAGTTACAATAAATTGACATTACTGTATTCAGAAAATATATTACAAAGTATATGGATGAAAGCTGTGGGCAGTAATGAATTTATTTCGCAATATGAGGAGTCAGAGGTGACCAGTATGGGAGCAAAGAGAGATTATTATGAAGTGCTGGGAATCAGTCGCAGCGCGGATAAAGATGCTATAAAGAAAGCTTATCGTAAGATGGCAAAGAAATACCATCCGGATTCAAACGCGGGAAATCCGGATGCTGAAGAAAAGTTTAAGGAAGTCACAGAAGCATATAATGTGCTCAGTGACCCTGAGAAGAAAAAACTCTATGATCAGTTCGGTCATGCAGCATTTGAAGAAGGTGCTGGCGGTGCCGGATATGGTGAAGGTGGCTTTAATAGAAACGGCGGCTTTGACGGCTCTGGATTCAGTGGCTTTGGCGGTTTTGGAAATAGTCATAGCGGTGCTTACAGAAGTCCGGATGGCAGCTATCAGGAATTTCATTTCGAAGGTGGTGACATGGACGATATTCTGAAGAATCTGTTTGGAGGAGGCTTCGGAGGAGGAAGCAATTCTGGAAAGGCTGGTTCCGCACACGGATTTGGAGGAAGCGGTTTTGGTCACTCTGGTTTTGAAAACGGCTCTTTTAGAAGCGGATTTAATGGTAGTTTCGGCAGTGGCGGTTTTGATGGTACCGGTTATGGAGATGGCTTTGGAAACAGCTGCAATAGCGGCTTTAGTGGCAGTCACCAGCAGAAAGGCCAGGACCTGAACGCAGAAATTTCCATCAGCTTCAACGAGGCAGCATTTGGTTGCGACAAGCTGATTAATCTTTCTGGTGCAGACGGCAGTGGCAAACAGACTCTGAAAGTTCACATTCCTGCCGGAATTGACAACGGCAAGAGTATCCGTCTGAGAGGCAAAGGAAATCCAGGTTACGGAGGTGCTCCCGCAGGGGATCTTCTTCTGAAGGTTCATGTAGGCGAGCGCCCTGGCTTTGAGCGAAAAGGCACCGACGTTTACACCACCGTAAATGTGCCGTTCATCACAGCGGCTCTGGGCGGCGAGGCAAAAGTCCAGACCCTGAATGGTCAGGTAATGTGCCGTATCCCGGAAGGCACACAGTCTGGCAGCAAGATCCGTCTGAAAGGAAAAGGTATCCAGGCAATGGGAAAAGCTGGAGCCTACGGTGATCTGTACGTAACCGTCCAGGTTCAGGTACCGAGAAATTTAAGCGAGGAATCCAAACGGAGACTTCGTGAATTTGATACTAGTACCAGAATGGCTGGTACAAGAGGAAGCCGAACAGCGTAAAATTGCCTGCTATTAAATAACTATTTATTAAATAAGCGAAAGGTACAATATAGCTTACATGTATAAAATTTGGTTTGCTAAATCTAAGCTGAATGCATGTAAGCAGTTTGTTTCTATGTCTTGATCATAATCCGAAATCGGACTAAATCTATTAAAAAAGGTCCGATTTCGGATTTTTTGCGCTGCTTTACAGATCGGGAAAGCAAAAAGGAGAGAAAACGCATATGGCAGAAGCTCTGGGATTGACCGGTTCTGTGTCCTGTCTGGTGAAGAATAAAAAGAAATATCATTATTATTAGAAAAAAACACTATATTTCTTGAAAAAATGATATTGATTTAAGTACATGAATTGTGGCATGATATAAACATGTATGTTAAACTGTAATAAGTGTAACAATATATGCTAAAGTTTGATGCTTTTGAACAGGGAGGAAAAAATGGAAAATCAGAGAGAATGTGGTGTGCTGCTTCCAATCAGCAGTCTGCCTTCAAAATATGGAATTGGATGTTTTTCAAAAAGTGCCTATGAGTTTGTGGATCAGTTGAAGGCAGCTGGACAGGGCTGTTGGCAGATTCTGCCCCTTGGACCAACCAGCTACGGTGATTCACCTTATCAGTCTTTTTCCACCTTTGCAGGAAATCCTTATTTTATCAGTCTGGAAGACCTGATCGAAGAGGGAGTGCTTACGGAAAAAGAGTGTGATGCTGTGGATTTCGGTTCTAGAGAAGATGATGTGGATTATGAGAAAATTTACAAAGGACGATACAAACTTCTTCGTAAAGCCTATGAGAGAAGCGATATTTCCAAAAATCCTGACTTTGTAAGATTCCAGCAGGAGCAGGCGCACTGGCTTGGCGATTATGCACTTTTTATGGCGGTGAAAGATCGTTTTGCTGGAATTCCGTGGACAGAATGGGCGGAGGACATTCGCCTTCGTTGGAACAATGCATTGGATTATTACAGAAAAGAACTGTATTTTGAAATTGAATTCCAGGAGTATATGCAGTTCAAATTTTATGAGCAGTGGGCGAAACTGAAAGCGTATGCAAACAGAAGAGGAATTCGTATTATCGGAGATATTCCGATCTATGTTGCCATGGACAGTGCAGATACCTGGGCAAATCCAGGACTTTTCAAACTGGATGAAAATAACGAGCCTACACAGGTAGCCGGATGTCCGCCAGATGGATTTTCTGCTACAGGACAGTTGTGGGGGAATCCGCTGTACAGATGGGATGTGCATAAAAATACCGGCTTCGAGTGGTGGATCAAACGTCTGGCACATTGCTTTAATATGTATGATGTTGTCCGCATTGATCATTTCCGTGGATTTGATGAATATTATGCGATTCCATATGGTGACAAGGATGCAAAACGTGGCTGGTGGGAAAAAGGACCTGGAATGGATCTTTTCCGCACCGTTTCCTATCGGTTGGGACACAAGGATATTATTGCTGAGGACCTTGGTTTCATGACTGACTCTGTGAAGCGTCTTGTGGAAGAGAGCGGTTATCCAAACATGAAAGTAATCGAGTTTGCCTTTGATGAGCGGGATACTGGAAATGCCAGTGACTATCTGCCTCATAACTACACAAATAACTGTGTGGTTTATACCGGAACCCACGACAATGAGACACTGCTTGGCTGGTATGGGGATATTACCCCTGAGGAGCGTCATATGGTTCGGGAATATCTGTGGAATTTCCACGATGATGAGAAAGGCATCTGCCGGAATATGATCCGTCTGGCTATGGGAAGTGTAGCCGGAAGATGTATTATTCCGATTCAGGATTATCTGCAGCTTGATAATTCAGCCCGCATTAATCAGCCATCCACTCTGGGAACAAACTGGAAGTGGCGCCTGAAAGAAGGGCAGTTCAGCAAAGAATTGCAGAAGGAAATGCTGACTCTGGCAACCAGATTCGGAAGGAAAAACTGGACCCCGGATCCGGTGAAAGAGAAAATGGAATAAATTTAATATTTAATCAGTTGTTGCATAAAAAAAGGTAGAAGAGTAAAATTGAGGGCAAGGGTGCTTGCCCTCAATTTTGTATATACGGAGAGCTGAAAAGTTTGTGCTTTTCATAAAAAGACATGAGGAGGAAACTAAGTTGGAAATTGAGAGAAAGTTTCTTGTTAAGAGAGAAAACCTTCCGGAAAACCTGGAACAGTATCCAAACAAGGCAATTGAGCAAGGCTATCTGTGCACAGAGCCGGTAGTGCGAATCCGCAAATCCAATGACAATTACTATCTGACTTATAAATCAAAGGGACTTCTGGCAAGAGAGGAATACAATCTGCCGCTGACAAAAGAAGCTTATGAGCACTTAAAACCCAAAGCAGACGGAATCGTGATCTCCAAGGTACGTTATGTGATTCCTGAGAAAGACGGTTTATCCATTGAACTGGACGTATTCAAAGCCCCCTACGAAGGTCTTCTCCTGGCAGAAGTGGAATTCCCCACCGAAGAAGCCGCCCACGCTTACCAGCCGCCAAAGTGGTTCGGGGAGGATGTGACGTATTCCACAGAGTATCACAACAGTACCTTAAGTAAAGGGAAAAAGAGATAAAATTTTTATTTTATAATGAACCTTAACTAGAGCCTGTTTGAAAAATCATTCCCGCAATCTGCACGCCCCACTTTGCGGTATATTTTGCCCGAATTCGGTTGCCGTAGCCCGCTACGGCGCCCTCATCCGGGCAAAATCTCCCACAAATCGTGACGCACATCTTGCAGAAAGCCTTTTTCAAACACGCTCTAAACAACGACCTACATGAAAGGAGCAGAAGATATGAAAATCGGATTTATCGGATGTGGAAATATGGGTTCTGCAATGATCGGTGGAATCCTGAAAAATGGTGTGTTTGAAAAAAATGAGATTATTGTTTCAAATCTCACAGAAGAAGGAAGCAGAAGAAGTCGGGAAAAACTTGGAGTTGTGACAACTCTGGATAATTGTGAAGTTGTGAAAAATGCAAATATTGTTATATTAGCAGTAAAGCCTCAATTCTATGAGGAGGTAATCGGTGAAATTAAAAGTTTCCTGACACCACAGCATATGATCGTAGGAATTGCGCCCGGTAAAACTCTTGCATGGCTGGAAGAAAAATGTGAGCAGCCGTTAAAGGTGGTACGTCTTATGCCGAATACCCCGGCACAGGTAGGGGCAGGAATGACAGGTGCCTGTGTCAATGATCGGGTAACAGAAGAGGATCTGGATCAGATTCTTGCCATTACAAACAGCTTCGGTCGCACAGAGGTGGTACCTGAAAGACTGATGGACGCAGTCAGCGCAGTCAGTGGGTGCTCTCCGGCTTATGTATTTATGTTTATTGAAGCAATGGCAGATGCCACTGTGGCACAGGGAATGCCAAGAAAACAGGCCTATCAGTTTGCTGCCCAGGCTGTACTTGGAAGTGCGAAGCTGCTTCTGGAGACAGGTATGCATCCGGGAGAACTGAAGGATATGGTATGCTCCCCGGCAGGAACGACCATTGAGGGTGTGCGTATCCTGGAAAAAAATGGTTTCCGCAGTGCTGTGTTTGAAGCATTGCAGGGAGCTGCTGATAAAGGAAAGAAAATGTGAGCTTTGCCTACAAAAAACACCTCGCGGAATATTACCAGTGAGCAGTAACTATAAGTAAATAATTGTGAAAATGAATCAGGAGGTTCCACTATGAGCAAAAAAGTATACATCTTCCTCGCCGACGGTTTCGAAGACATTGAAGGCTTAACTGTAGTTGATCTTATGCGAAGAGCAGGAATCACTATTACAACCGTTTCTATAAAAAACACCAAACAGATCACTACAGCCCATGGTATCACCATGCTGACCGATACCACCTTCTGTGAGGCGGATTTCTCCGACGCGGACATGCTGGTTCTCCCAGGCGGGCAGCCTGGAACCACTTATCTTGGAGGATTCGAGCCACTTACCGATCTGGTTAAAAGCTTCTATAATAATGGAGGTAAGATAGCAGCCATCTGCGCGGCACCTACTGTTTTTGCAGAAATCGGACTTTTACATGGAAAGAAGGCCACTGCATACCCGGCCTGCATGGACGGTCTTGGAGATGCTGTGAAGTCTGAAGAAAAGGTTGTAATTGATGGAAATATTACTACAAGCCGTGGACTTGGAACTGCAATTGACTTTTCCCTTTCCCTGATTTCCCAGCTCCTTGGACAGGAAAAAGCAGAGCAGATTGCAGAATCCGTAGTATACAAGTAGGAAATATTCTGAAAAACCTTGATTTTCAAGGAATAACAGGGAAAATCCCCAAAAAAATAACCGGGAAAACCATAAAAAACACTGGCGTTTTTTATTGGGGTGTGCTATACTTCTACAATGACTGTAATAATAGGGGGAAACCCTGCGCATTTATAACCGCAGAAAGAATGCAGAGAGATATATATTAAGGAGGAACACGAAAATGAGTTTACAGGTGGAGAAATTAGAGAAAAACATGGCGAAGCTTACCATCGAAGTTTCCGCTGAAGATTTAGACAAAGCAATGGAGAAAGCTTACCAGAAACAGAAAAGCAGAATCAGCCTTCCAGGATTCCGTAAAGGAAAAGCTCCGAGAAAGATGATCGAGAGCATGTATGGCAAGGGTGTATTTATGGAAGACGCTGTTAATTCTCTTGTACCACAGGAATATACAAAAGCTCTTGGCGAGTGCGATCTTGAGATCGTTTCCCAGCCGGAGATCAATGTTACACAGATGGAGCCAGGTAAAGCTCTTATCTTCACAGCTGATGTAGCTGTGAAACCAGAGGTTACTCTTGGAGATTACAAGGGTGTAGAGGTTCCGAAGTCTGAGATCGCTGTAACAGACGAGGAAGTTGACGCTGAGGTTAAGAAAGAGCAGGATAAGAATGCAAGAACAGTTGCAGTTGAGGATCGTGCAGCTGCAAACGGCGATATCACAACAATCGATTTCGAAGGATTTGTTGATGGTGTTGCATTTGACGGCGGTAAAGGAACTGACTACGCACTTACACTTGGTTCCGGTACATTTATCCCGGGATTCGAGGATCAGCTTGTTGGAGCAAACACTGGTGACCATGTAGAAGTTAAGGTTACTTTCCCAGAGGAATATCAGGCAAAAGAGCTTGCTGGCAAGGAAGCTGTATTCCAGTGTGACGTTAAGAAGATCGAGACCAAAGAGGTTCCGGAGCTTGACGATGAGTTTGCGAAAGACGTATCTGAATTTGATACTCTTGCTGAGTACAAAGAAGATGTTAAGAAGAAACTGACAGAGAAGAAAGAGAAAGAAGCAAGAACTGCAAAAGAGAACGCTGCAGTAGATAAAGCAATCGAGAATGCACAGATGGATATTCCGGAGCTTATGACAAAGACTGAGTGCCGTCAGATGATGGACGATTTCTCCAGAAGAATGCAGCAGCAGGGATTATCCATGGAGCAGTACTTCCAGTTCACAGGCCAGAGCATGGACAAGATGATGGAAGACATGAAGCCACAGGCTCTCAAGAGAATCCAGACAAGACTGGTTCTTGAGAAAGTAGCTGAGGCTGAGAACATCCGGCCATCTGAAGAAGAGATCACAGAAGAAATCCAGAAGATGGCAGATGCTTACAAGATGGAAGCTGACAAGATCAGAGAAGCTATCGGTGAGAGCGGACTTGAGCAGATGAAGAAAGATATGGCTGTTCAGAAGGCTGTTACTGTTATCGCTGATGCAGCAGTTGAAGTTGAGAAAGCAGCAGACGCTGAATAATCAGCAGGCAGATAACTGCACATCCCAAGAGGGAAAAATTATTTTGTTATGAAAGCGCTCTCTCTGGCGCATTATAATGCAGACCAGGTGGAGCGCATCTGATAAGAAAAGAGGGAATATATGAGTTTAGTGCCTTATGTCATTGAGCAGACAAGCAGAGGGGAGAGAAGCTACGACATCTATTCAAGGCTTCTGAAGGACAGAATCATTTTCCTGGGAGAGGAAGTAAACGATGTAAGTGCCAGCCTGGTAGTTGCTGAGTTGCTTTTTCTGGAAGCAGAGGATCCTGGAAAGGATATCCAGCTTTATATCAACAGCCCGGGTGGTTCCGTGACAGCTGGTATGGCTATCTACGATACCATGCAGTATATCAAGTGCGACGTTTCCACTATTTGTCTGGGAATGGCTGCCAGCATGGGAGCATTCCTTCTTGCTGGTGGTACAAAGGGTAAGAGATTTGCACTGCCGAATTCTACGATCATGATCCATCAGCCATCTGGCGGAGCCCAGGGACAGGCTACTGAGATCCAGATCGTGGCAGATCACATTGCCAAGACAAAGAGAACATTAAATGAAATTCTGGCTGCAAACACCGGACAGCCTCTTGAGGTAGTAGAGAAAGATACAGACCGTGACAATTACATGTCCGCAGAGGAAGCATTGGCTTATGGTCTGATCGATGGTGTTGTAACCCACAAATAGGGAAAAACTGTAACTGGATAACCGAGTGTACACTGATGAAGATGTAGTATATTTGTGTATTTCCAGTATAAACTTTCCCGCCTAAACTGAAAACAAAAGAAATCCCCCTGGAGCTTTTAGAACTCTAATAGCCGGAGTTTTCTTTTGCATGCTACTGTAAGAAAAGACTCCTGAACTAACAGGAGTCTTATCTTGTAAAATGGGATAATTTTGTAAAATAGGTATATTTTACAGAATAATTTCAAATTTTAAGAAATAAAGAAAACTTTTTTCAGAATAGCTCTGAATAAGGTCGCTTTATTTAAAAGAAAGGAAAAGTTAAAGATTCATGGCTGAGAAGATAAGAGAAGGAAAAGTAAGATGTTCCTTTTGCCAGAAAACCGAGGATCAGGTCCGCAAATTAATCGCCGGACCTGATGGTGCCTACATCTGCGATGAGTGTGTAGGTATCTGCTCGGAGATCATGGAGGAAGAATTTGGAGGATACGATCAGGAAGATATTCTTGGATCTGAGATCAATCTGATGAAACCAGAGGAAATCCATGCAATTCTGGACGACTATGTAATCGGACAGGATGAGGCAAAGAAAGCACTTTCTGTTGCTGTATACAATCATTACAAACGTGTTACTGCTTCCAGGAATCTGGATGTAGAGCTTCAGAAGAGCAATATCCTTATGCTTGGACCAACTGGTTCCGGTAAGACACTTCTTGCCCAGACACTGGCAAGACTTCTGAATGTACCGTTTGCCATTGCAGACGCCACTACCCTGACAGAGGCAGGATATGTAGGTGAAGATGTTGAGAATATTCTTCTGAAGATCATCCAGGCTGCTGATTATGATATTGACAGAGCGCAGTACGGAATTATTTATATAGATGAGATCGACAAGATCACACGTAAATCCGAGAATGTTTCCATCACTCGTGATGTTTCCGGAGAGGGTGTACAGCAGGCACTTCTGAAAATTCTGGAAGGCACTGTTGCAAGTGTTCCTCCTCAGGGTGGAAGAAAGCATCCGCATCAGGAATTCATCCAGATTGATACTACAAATATTCTGTTTATCTGTGGCGGTGCCTTTGACGGTCTGGAGAAGATCATTGAGGGAAGACAGGATACCAAGGCAATTGGCTTTGGCGCAGAAGTCGCTTCCAAAGAGGAACAGAATGTTGGTGAACTGTTCAAGCAGGTAATGCCTGAGGATCTGATCCGTTATGGACTGATTCCGGAGTTTGTAGGACGTGTGCCTGTAGTGGTAACCTTAGACGGACTTGATGAAAACGCACTTCTTCGCATCCTTCAGGAGCCGAAGAACGCACTGACCAAGCAGTACCATAAACTGTTTGAACTTGATGGAGTAGAGCTTGATTTTGAGGATGAAGCACTTCGTGTTATGGCGAGAAAGTCCATGGAACGTAAAACCGGAGCCAGAGGACTTCGTGCGATCATGGAGAGCACTCTTATGGATCTGATGTATAAGACTCCATCTGACGACACCATTCGTAAATGCATTATTACAAAAGAAGCTGTAGAGGGAACTGGTGAACCTCAGATCGTTCATGGGGAAGCTCCTGCACAGCCGGTGAATCCGGCAAATACAGGCAGAAGAAGCCAGCGTGCACACAAAAAGGGCACTCCGGAAACAGCCTGATGAAGGGATTTGACTACAAATGAGTGAGCCAATCAATGTACTTCCTGCCCTTGCCCTTCGCGGAACTACCATTCTTCCAGAAATGATCATTCATTTCGATGTAAGCAGGGAACGTTCCAAAAAGGCAATCGAAGCGGCAATGTTTCAGGATCAGAAGATCTTTCTGGTAACCCAGAAGGATCCCCAGATTGAAGATCCTGGATTTGTACAGCTGTTTCAGGTAGGAACTATTGCATATATTAAGCAGGTTGTGAAACTTCCTGACAACCTGCTGCGTGTTCTTGTTGAGGGAAAAAGAAGGGCAGAACTTCTTGGCCTGGAACAGGAGACACCATATTTAAGAGCAGAGACTGTTCTTGTTAATGAGGAAGAAGAGGAACTGCCTCAGGCGATGCTGGAGGCAATGTACAGAAGTATCAGGGAGCTGTTCCAAACTTATTGCGCTAAGGGTGGAAAGATTGGAAAAGAACTGGCTGCCCAGATCATGAATATAGAGAAAGCACCGGAGCTGATCGACCAGATCGTAATTAATCTGCCTCTTTCCTGGCAGAGCAAACAGAAGCTTTTGGAGGCAGCCAGACTGACAGACAGATATGAGCTTCTTGGTGCCATTTTGAGCAATGAGATCAATGTGTTGGATATCAGCCACGACCTTCAGCAGAAACTGAAAAAGCGTGTAGATAAAAACCAGCGTGAATATATTTTGAGAGAACAGCTGAAACTGATACGGGAGGAGCTTGGCGAGGACAATACTGCTGATGAGGCTGAGGAGTTCCGCAGAAAAGCCAAAGAGCTTACTGCTTCCCAGGAAGTAAAGGATCGTATTTTCAAAGAAATCGGCCGCTTTAAAATCACCAGCACCAATGCAGCTGAGAGCAGCATTCTGCGGGGATATATTGAGACACTTCTTTCCCTTCCGTGGGATAAGTGCTCTGAAGATTCTGAAGATCTGAAAGCAGCCTGGAAGATTCTTGAAGAAGGTCATTATGGTCTGAAGGATGTAAAAGAGCGTATTATGGAATTCCTGTCTGTACGTAAGCTGACACATAAAGGAAAATCTCCTATACTTTGCCTTGTGGGACCTCCTGGAACCGGTAAGACTTCTATTGCAAAATCTGTTGCAGAAGCCACTGGCAAACGTTATGTCCGTATCTGCCTTGGTGGTGTGAAGGATGAAGCTGAGATCCGCGGACATAGAAAGACTTATGTGGGTGCTATGCCGGGAAGGATTACCGTTGCCCTTCAGCAGGCAAAGGTTGCCAATCCGCTTATGCTTCTGGACGAAATTGACAAGACAAGCAGTGATTACAAGGGAGATACTTCTTCTGCACTTCTTGAGGTGTTGGATCCGGAGCAGAACAGTCATTTCAATGACCATTATGTGGAGCTTCCTCAGGATCTTTCAGAGGTGTTGTTTATTGCAACAGCCAACGATATTCAAGGAATCCCAAGACCGCTTCTTGACCGAATGGAGATCATTGAGATCAGCGGTTATACGGAGAATGAGAAAGAGCACATTGCAAAGGAGCATCTGATTCCCAAGCAAATGGAAGCCAATGGAATTGAGAAAGGCAAACTTTCCATTCAGGGCGGCGCTCTTCGAAAAATTATCAATAATTATACGAAAGAAGCCGGTGTCCGAAATCTGGAACGTCTGATCAGTCAGATCTGTCGTAAGACAGCACGTCTGATCATGGAAGATGGCAAAGAGAAGGTAACGGTCACAGGCAAGAACCTTGAGAGCTTTCTGGGGCAGGAGAAATACAATTACCTGATGGCGAATAAAAAGGATGAGGTTGGTATTGCAAGAGGTCTTGCCTGGACACAGGTAGGCGGCGATACCCTTCAGATCGAAGTAAATATTATGCCGGGTAAAGGGGAATTTGTGCTTACCGGACAGCTTGGAGACGTGATGAAGGAGTCTGCAACAGCGGGCATCAGCTACATCCGCTCTGTAGCAGCCAGATATGGAATCAATCAGGAATTTTTCCAGGAAAATGACATTCACGTACATATTCCGGAAGGGGCAGTGCCAAAGGACGGTCCGTCAGCCGGAATTACCATGGCAACTGCAATGCTTTCTGCCATTATTGACAAGCCGGTAAGAGCGGATCTTGCCATGACTGGTGAGATCACCTTAAGAGGTCGTGTACTTCCAATCGGCGGACTGAAAGAGAAGCTTCTTGCAGCTAAGTACGCCAAGATTAAAGAAGTACTGGTTCCAAAGTCCAATAAACCGGATATCAAAGAACTGGATGAGGAGATCACAGACGGACTGAAGATCACGTTTGTGGAAAATATGAATGAAGTGCTGGAACGGGCACTTGCCTGAAATGAGAGGTAGGAAAAATGGTAATTAAAAATGTTTCACTGGATATCGTTTGTGGTATCACCAGCAAACTGCCAGACACAGGAAGACCTGAAATTGCTTTTGCAGGGAAATCCAATGTGGGAAAATCCTCCCTCATTAACGGTCTGCTGAACCGAAAAGCGCTGGCAAGAACAAGTTCCCAGCCGGGAAAAACACAGACTATCAATTTTTATAATGTAAATGATTTTATGTACCTTGTGGATCTTCCAGGTTATGGATATGCCAAGGTTCCGGAGACCGAGAAGGCGAAGTGGGGAAAGATGATCGAGCGTTATCTTCATACCTCACAGACCCTGAAAGCAGTATTTCTCCTGATCGACATCCGGCACGATCCATCTGCAAACGATAAGCTGATGTATGACTGGATCGTAAATAACGGATACAATCCGATCATTATTGCAACCAAGCTGGATAAGCTGAAAAGAAGTCAGGTACAGAAGAATATTAAGGCTATCAAGGACGGACTGAAGCTGCGCCCGGGCAGTAAGATCATTCCTTTTTCCGCTGAGACAAAGCAGGGAAAAGATGAAATTTGGGCGTTAATGGACGAGTTGACCGGTGCAGTTCCGGCAGCTACGGACGAGCTGAAGGCCTGACAGACGAGGAAAAAGAATATGGGAATTATCAAGGCATTCAAGCTGGGATTTGACTATCTCAAGTATGATGAGGACGGCAATGTGGAAGCAACGCAGCGTGCTGTCAATGATGTAAACCTGGACATTGAAGCCGGCGATTTTGTGGCCGTTCTGGGGCACAATGGTTCCGGAAAATCCACATTGGCGAAGCAGATAAATGCATTGCTTATCCCTTCAGAGGGAACCATGTGGGTGGATGATATGGACACAGCCAAGGAGCCGGAGCTGTGGAAAATCCGCCAGAAAGCGGGGATGGTTTTTCAGAATCCGGACAACCAGATCATTGGTACGGTTGTGGAAGAGGATGTAGGCTTTGGTCCTGAGAATATGGGAGTACCTACAGACGAAATCTGGAAGCGTGTGGATGACAGTCTGAAAAAGACAGGAATGACCGCTTACCGTTATCAGTCTCCGAACAAGCTTTCCGGAGGCCAGAAACAAAGAGTTGCCATCGCAGGTGTTGTGGCGATGCGTCCAAGCTGTATTGTACTGGACGAGCCAACTGCAATGCTTGACCCGAATGGCAGGAAAGAAGTATTGAAAGCCGTTTCCGAGCTCAATAAAAAAGAAAATGTAACCGTTGTCCTCATTACCCATTATATGGAAGAAGTGATCCATGCCAACAAGGTTTATGTGATGGATGGTGGAAATGTGGTAATGCAGGGAACTCCAAGAGAAATTTTTTCCCAGGTAGAGACACTGAAGAAATACCGGCTGGATGTACCCCAGGTGACATTGCTCGCCCATGAGCTTCACAAGGCTGGCGTGGACATTCCGGAAGGAATACTGACGAAAGAGGAATTGGTGGGTGCATTATGTCGATAGAGCTTAAGAACGTGACCTATACTTACAGTCAGGGTACTGCTTATGAAAGCCACGCCCTGAAAGATATAAATCTTGTAATTCCGGATGGACAGTTCATTGGTGTGATTGGTCATACTGGAAGCGGAAAATCAACCTTGATCCAGCATTTTAATGCTTTGATCCAGCCTACAAGCGGTCAGATCCTTTATAATGGAGAAGACGTGTGGGCGGAGAATTATAACCGCCGGGCTCTTCGAAGTGAGGTGGGGCTGGTATTCCAGTACCCGGAGCACCAGCTGTTTGAGAATACAGTTCTGGCAGATGTTTGCTTTGGCCCTATGAATCAGGGACTTTCCAGGGAGCAGGCTGAGGAAGAGGCAAAAAAGGCCCTTGCCCATGTAGGTGTGAAGGAAGAGAATTTTACCAAGTCTCCTTTCGAGCTTTCAGGAGGCCAGAAGAAACGGGTTGCCATTGCAGGTGTTCTGGCAATGAACCCGAAAATCCTGATCCTGGATGAGCCTACTGCAGGGCTCGATCCACAGGGAAGAGATGACATTCTGGATCAGATTGCGGCTCTTCATAAGATGAGAGGAATTACCATTATCCTGGTTTCTCATAGCATGGAGGACATTGCCAAATATGTGGAACGCCTGATCGTTATGAATCATGGGGAAATGGTATTTGACGATACACCGAAGAATGTATTTTCCCATTATAAGGAACTGGAAGGAATGGGACTTGCGGCACCGCAGATCACCTATATCATGCATGCGCTTTCCGAAAATGGCCTGAATGTGGATACCACAGCTACCACTGTGGAGGAAGCCAGAGATACGATTCTGGAAGCTTTAAAGAGGCAGAAGCCTTCACTTCTTAAGAAGGGAGGCAGAAGCGAATGATCAGAGATATTACGATCGGACAGTATTATCCGGCAGATTCCGTGATTCACAAGCTGGATCCAAGAACCAAACTGGTAGGAACCATTGGATTTATTGTATCTGTATTTTTGTTCCACACCTTCGCAGGATATGCAGTGGCTACTATATTTCTTGCAGGAATGATCCTGTTGTCCAAGGTTCCGGTGAAGTTTATTTTTAAAGGTCTGAAGACCATTTTCATGCTGCTTCTGATCACCATATTTTTTAATATGATTCTTACCCCTGGTGAGGTGGTATGGAAGCTGGGATTTATTAAGGTAACAAAGGAAGGTCTGGTGCTGGCAGGTACTATGGCGATCCGACTGGTTTATCTGGTGATCGGTTCTTCCATTATGACATTGACGACGACGCCTAACCAGCTGACTGATGGCCTGGAGCGTCTGCTCCGCCCGCTGAATAAGCTCCATGTACCAGTACATGATATTGCTATGATGATGTCGATCGCCCTACGTTTTATCCCTATTCTTCTGGAAGAAACGGATAAGATCATGAAAGCGCAGATTGCCCGCGGAGCTGATTTCGAGAATGGGAATCTGATCCAGAAGGCGAAGAACATGGTTCCCCTTCTGGTGCCACTGTTTATTTCCGCATTCCGCCGGGCAAATGATCTGGCCATGGCCATGGAAGCAAGGTGCTATCATGGCGGTGACAACAGGACGCAGATGAAACCGCTTACTTATAAGAAGAGAGATCATGTGGCTTATGTGGTGCTGGTGGCGTATCTGGCTGTGGCGATTGGGTTCCGGGCGGCTGGAATCTGATAGAATGAAATAAAGCTGACAAGACACCTTGTGCTTTATTCAAAGAAACTTAGAGCCTGTTTGAAAAATCATTCCCGCAATCTGCACGCCCCACTTTGCGGTATATTTTGCCCAAATTCGGTTGCCGTAGCCCGCTACGGCGCCCTCATCCGGACAAAATCTCCCACAAATTGTGACGCACATCTTGCAGAAAACCTTTTTCAAACACGCTCTAGTAATCAATGATATATGTAACTGTTTAAGAAGTGGTATTTTGTGAGGCAATCGGGTTTGAATATGTCAGATTGCCGAGAGATACAAGCTTAAATGATTTCAAAGAAAGTGATTTGAAATGCACTTTGATTTGTAATTGTGAAGGTACAAAATAGTTACAAATGTTTATACAATTCCCTCACTTGCATGATACAGCAGGTGAGGGAATTTTCACAAGGAGAAGATTATGAAACGAATTGGACTTGTTGTAGCATACGATGGAACCAATTACTGCGGCTGGCAGACACAGCCTAATGGAATTACAGTGCAGGGTGTACTTAATGATACCCTTTCCAATCTTCTGGGCGAAAAAATCGAGACCATCGGTGCCAGCCGTACAGATGCTGGTGTGCACGCTCTGGGAAATGTAGCCGTCTTTGACACAAACACCCGCATCCCCGGCGACAAAATATCCTATGCCCTGAACCAGCGTCTCCCTGAAGACATCCGGATTCAGATGTCCGAAGAAGTGGAACCAGACTTTCACCCCAGATATTGCGACAGCGAGAAAACCTACGAATACCGTATTCTGAACCGCAAATTTCCGGTTCCTACAGAGCGCCTGTATTCCTATTTCTATCACTATAAATTAGATGTAGACAAAATGCGCGAGGCAACCTCCTATCTGATCGGCCGCCACGACTTCGCCAGCTTCTGTGGCTCTGGCGCCCAGGTAAAGACCACCATCCGCACCGTCACCGGAATCGAAGTTTTCCGCGACGGCGACATTGTCACCATCCGTGTCTCCGGAACCGGTTTCCTCTACAACATGGTCCGCATCATTTCCGGCACCCTGATTGAGATAGGAAACGGTCAGTATCCTCCGGAACGCATGCAAAAAATCCTTGACGCCAAAGACCGCTCCGCCGCCGGTCCTACCGCTCCCGCACAGGGGTTGACGCTTATGGGGATACAGTTCTTTGATTAATATGAAAATTGGTATTTAGTGTGTTGAAAGTTGTTCAAGGCGGACGCATTTGGACAATGGTGATTGCTCACTCGCCGGCGCAACGCTCCAGCGAACTAACTGCTAACTGCGACTAAATCGTTCAGGAGAGCCTTCACGATTAAGTCTCTGTAAGCAGTAGATTTCGCCTACGCTAAAACCGCGCCTGAAATGGCTCGCTAGAGCAATCACCATTGTCCGAATGCTGTGTACTGGCTGGGACTTATTTGTACATAGGAACTTTCAACAGGTGGGGAGGGGGAGTGATTGGCTTCCCTATACTGTATCGGAAACGAAAGTTTATGGGGAACTTGTCGGAAATTAGCGGCTTTTACAATTTCGATGAAGTATTTGCACATTTTAAGGCTGTTTTGCAAGTAAAAAACTTGACATATTATTTTATGCGCCTTCGATATCCCATTTAGATGGTTGATACTTCGCAGATTTATTAGTTTTACCTAATCTATCATTGCCAAGAAAGTATCGGGAAACCAATCACTCCCACCACCTCCTTGTTAAAAGTTCCTAAACAGCATCAGTTTCAGCCGACACACAGCATTTGGGCAATGTGTATTACTCCAGCGAGCCATTTCAGGCGCGTTCTTAGCGTAAGCGAAATCCAGCGCTTACGTAGACTTATGCGTGAGGGCTCTCCCGAACGCATTAGTCGCAGTTAGCGATTAGTTCGCTGGAGCGTTGCGCCGGCGAGTGAGTAATACACATTGTCCAAATGCGTCCCTCCTAAAGAACTTTTAACACATTAAATAGCAAAATTACATTCGGGAATTCTATAACACTTCATATCTTAAAAATGTCAATAGCACATAATTACAATCTAGCACTATTCCACAACAAAAATGTCCAGTCCAGCACAATTTTGTGCATATCATAACACAAAAATTGAAAGAGCAATCCAAAATTAGTCCATTTTACACAGAGTACCGATATGATATTATAATCCCATCAAAAAGCTATAGAACATAGCAAATAAAAATGATACGGGAGGTTTTTTCATGAAGAGAAAAGTAGCAATGGCAATGGTAGCAGCAATGGCAGTTGGTTCACTTGCAGTTCCGGTAATGGCAGAAGACGGAGCAGCTGGCGGAAAGATCGGTATTTCAATGCCTACACAGTCTCTGGAGCGTTGGAATCGTGATGGTTCCTATCTGCAGAAACAGTTCGAAGATGCTGGATACGAAGTAGAGCTTACATACTCTGACAACGAGACAGACCGTCAGGTAAACGATATTCAGAACCTGATTTCCGATGGAGTTAACCTGTTAGTTGTAGCAGCTATCGATGGCGAGGCTCTTAATACAGTTATGGATGAAGCAGCAGATGCAGGAATCCCGGTTATTTCTTATGACCGTCTGATCAAGTCCGACGCTGTTTCCTATTATATTTCTTTTGATAACTACACAGTAGGTACCCTTCAGGGACAGTACGTAGTAGATTCTCTGGATCTGGACAATGCTGGAGACAAGACATACAATATCGAGTTTACAGCTGGTGATCCTGCTGATAACAATGCCGGATACTTCTTCAACGGTGCATTTGATGTATTAAAACCATACATTGATGCAGGAACCTTAAATGTAGTTTCCGGACAGACTGATTTTGATTCTGTTGCAACACCTGCATGGGATACCCAGACAGCACTTGAAAGAATGCAGAATATTCTGGCATCCTATTATGCAGACGGAACACAGCTTGACGTAGCTCTTTGCTCCAACGACTCCACAGCACTTGGTGTAACACAGGCAATCGAGTCTGACTATGCTGGTGATAACACAGTCCTGATCACAGGACAGGATGGTGATGAAGCAAACCTTGCAAACATCGTTGACGGAAAACAGTCCATGACCGTTTACAAAGCAGTTGCCAATGAAGCAGTCGTAACACTTGACCTTGCAAAAGCAATGCTGGCTGGTGATACAGTTGATGAGTCTCTGATTGAAAAATCTGGTTGGGATTTCGAGTGTGCATATGATACAGAGTCCTATGAGACATCTGAAGGCAACAAATGCCCATCCTTCCTTCTGGTTCCTACAGTTGTAACAAAAGACAACCTTCAGGAAGCACTGGTTGACCCAGGATACTACACAATGGATGATGACGGATATCTTCATCCGGCAAACTAATGAAGGCTGAACGAAAACGTCATACAAATCAAAAATAAAGGTTTAAATGTGGGCGGGGTGAAAAGCCCCGCCTGTTTTATGGGAAAGGGGGCGCCATTTTGGCTGACAATATTTTAGTAATGGAACACATTACGAAGGAATTCCCCGGTGTCAAAGCTTTGGATAACGTTAACCTTGAAGTTCAGCGTGGCGAGATTCATGCGCTGATCGGTGAGAACGGTGCGGGAAAGTCCACATTGATGAACGTATTAAGTGGTCAGTATCCATACGGCAGCTATACTGGAACGGTTACCTACGAGGGTGAAGAGTGTAAGTTTAAAAAGCTTAATGACAGCGAGGCAAAAGGTATCGTTATTATTCACCAGGAGCTTGCATTGATCCCACTGCTTTCCATCGGTGAAAACATGTTTCTCGGAAACGAGATCAAAAATAAAAGAGGAGCCATCGACTGGGATAAAACATACAGCGAGGCTGAGAAACATATGGCTCAGGTAGGTCTTCATGAATCTGCCCAGACCCTGATCAAAGATATCGGAACCGGCAAACAGCAGCTGGTAGAAATTGCGAAAGCTTTTTCAAAAGATGTTAAACTGCTCATCCTGGATGAGCCGACTTCATCCCTGAATGATGAAGATGCAAAGATGCTTCTGGACCTGCTTATGGAATTTAAAAAACAGGGACTGACATCTATTATTATCACACACAAACTGAATGAGATCATTTACTGTGCAGACCGTTGTACCATTCTTCGAGACGGAAGCACAATCGAGACACTTACAAAAGGCGTGGATGACTTAAGCGAGGACAGGATCATCAAAGGAATGGTTGGACGTCCTATGGAAGATCGTTATCCGAAACGTGAGCACAATGTAAGTAAAGAAGTGATGCTGGAGGTAAAGAACTGGACGGTTCATCATCCTCTGTATCCGGAAAAAATAGTAGACGACAATATTTCCTTTAAAGTACATAAAGGTGAGGTTGTTGGTTTCTCAGGACTGCAGGGTGCAGGCCGTACAGAGCTGGCAATGTCCATCTTCGGTAAGAGCTATGGAAGTGCAATTTCCGGAGAATTGTACATAAAGGGTGAAAAAGTAGATTTGAAAGATCCTCGTGCAGCCATCCAGCATGGTCTTGCATATGTAACTGAGGACCGTAAGACAAACGGACTGATCCTTGATGAGTCCATTCGTTTCAATACAACTCTTGCCCGTCTGAACAAAGTCTGTGATAATGGAATTATCAACACGGACCTTGAGGTACAGCTGGCGGAGCAGATGACAAAAGAAATGGGAACGAAAACACCTTCCAATGAGCAGCGTATTGGTAACCTGTCTGGTGGTAACCAGCAGAAAGCCCTTCTTGGAAAGTGGATGTTCACAGAACCGGATATTTTGATTCTGGATGAGCCTACCCGTGGTATCGATGTAGGTGCAAAATATGATATTTACTGTCTGATCAATCAGATGGTAGAACAGGGAAAATCTGTAATCATGATTTCCTCTGAAATGCCTGAAATCCTTGGTATGTGCGACCGGGTTTATATTATGAATGAAGGTAAGATGGCCGGTGAACTGGATGCAAAGGAAGCAACCCAGGAAGGCATCATGGCACATATCATGCAGAATCAGAAGAAATAATGAAAGGGGAAAACACTATGAATTCCAAAATCAAGGATTTTTTAAGAAAATATACGATGGTCATTGCGCTTGTAATCGTATTTATCCTGTTCTGTGCTCTGACTGATGGACGACTTCTTTTTGCACAGAACATGTCAAACCTTATGCTCCAGAACGGATACGTCCTGGTTCTTGCATGTGGTATGTTGCTCTGTATCTTAACTGGTGGTAACATCGATCTTTCTGTTGGATCTGTTATCTGTTTTGTAGGTGGTGTTGCCGCTGTCCTGATTGGCAGCAAGGGCTTCAATCCATTTATCACCATTCTCCTTTGCCTGGTAATCGGCCTTCTGGTTGGTGTATGGCAGGGCTACTGGATTGGTTATAAGAGAATTCCTCCATTTATCACAACACTTGCCGGCATGTTCATTTTCCGTGGATTTGGACGTCTGGTACTGGATAATAAGACAGTATCTATCCAGAACAAATCTTTCCTGAATGTATTTACATCCTACATTAACATTCCGGGACTTGATGATGGAAAGAAATATTCAGCACTGATCGTTGGTGTTCTGATCGCATGCTACATTATTTTCTCTACCATGCGTTCCAGAGCAAACAAAGCGAAAAAAGGTTATCGCCAGAATACAGCAGCTTCTGATTACAGCAGAGCAGCCGTGATTGCAGTTGTTATTCTGTGGTATTGCTACAAATTGTATCAGTACAAAGGTATCTCCGTAATGCTTGTATGGGTAGTTGCAATCTGCATGATCTACAACTTCATCACATCCAAGACAGCGTTTGGACGTTACTTTTACGCAATCGGCGGTAACGAGAAAGCAACACAGCTTTCCGGTATCGATACAAATAAGGTTTATTTCATTGCATATGCAAACATGGGCTTACTTGCTGGTCTTGCCGGTCTTCTCTGCGCAGCACGTGTAGGTTCTGTAAATGGTAGTACAGGTACATCCTTCGAGATGGATGCAATCGGTTCCTGTTTCATCGGTGGTGCTTCTGCATACGGTGGAAGTGGTACTGTAGGCGGTGTTGTAATCGGTGCTCTTCTCCTTGGTGTTATCAACATGGGTATGTCAATCATGGGTATCGGTGATTCCTGGCAGTATGTTGTAAAAGGTGCCGTACTTCTGATCGCAGTTGTATTTGATGTTATCTCTAATAGAAAATCCAACTAAATAATTGCCAAAAAACTGCTGAGAGTGCAGTAAACAGTAATCAGAAAGGAGCTGTTGCAGAAATGCAATGGCTTCTTTTGCATATAGCATGCAAATATGGTAAACTGTAGATGTTTGAAAGCATATTTATTTTATAATAAAATGGCGGTTTGCCTACAGGCAAAAGCGCGGGCAATAAAGGAACTTATTAATTATGAAAAAATCCACATTGACTGTTTTTTTTATTATAGTAGGCTGTATGTTATTTCTCTCTGGAATCTGGATTTATTTCCAGAAAAAACTGGATCAGGTGGATCTTGGTGAAGGCGAGGGTGCATCCAGCTACGCAAAACATTATCTGATGATAGCAGGAGCGGAAAATACCCTGATGTGGGATTCTATCTATGAAAGCGCCAGCCAGGCGGCAAAGGATGCAGATGCTTATCTGGAATTGATCGAGCCCGGGCACGATTCCAATTATAATCAGGCGGATTATCTGCGTATTGGAATTGCCTCCCAGGTGGACGGGATCATTCTGGAAGCTGATGGAAGCGATGAAGAGCAGGAACTGATCCAGGAAGCCTCAGATGCGGATATTCCGGTAGTTACGGTGCTGACAGATGATTCCTCCAGTGCCAGAATCAGCTTTGTTGGACTGAATAGTTATCAGCTGGGAAATGCTTACACGGAACAGATCCTTGGACTTTTAAAGGAACATGAGAATACGCAGGTCCTTCTTTTGGCAAATTCCCAGTCCAAGACACAGGAGACCAATCTGATCTATTACCAGATTAAAAAAGAACTGGAGAAAAAAAAGAAGGATTATCAGACCGTAACGATTTCAGAATACAACATTGACAGCAGCTCTGGCTTTGATACAGAGGAATTTGTCCGGGATATTTTTGTAAGCGAGGAGAACCTGCCAGATGTGCTGGTGTGCATGGACGAGGTTGTGACAGAGTGCGTTTACCAGGCTCTGGTTGACTATAACCAGGTTGGAAATGTGGATGTAGTTGGTTTTTATTATTCCGATGTAATTCTGGATGGTATCAGCAAAGGGATTATTTCTTCAGCTATCGCTCTGGATATGGATGAAATCGGAAGATACAGCGTGAATGCCCTGGAAGAGTTTTCCTCCTTGGGACATACCAGCAACTATTACAGTGTGGGTCAGCATGTGATCACCAGAAGCAATGTTGGTGCTTACAGAACGGAGGGGAATTAAATGAGAGAGAGAAAAGGAAGCCTTTCCGTCCAGAATTCCATACAGACAAGATTAAGCTTTGTTATGGCCCTTGTCATGGTGTTTGTAGTATGCATCAATTTTTTTATCTTTGAACAGATCCATACCGGTGTAGACCGGATTGATGCTGTTTTTTCCAGCAATGCAGCGATTAATGATCTCTCGGATACCTTAAACAAGCTGGAAGGAACGGTTTACGAATATCTGAATATAAAGGGAACCAAGGCTCTGGAAAATTACTATCGCTATGAGCAGGATTACCGGGAGCTTCTGGATAAGCTGAATGACCGGAATGTGGACAATGAAGTAAAAATGCTGGAAAAAAATATACGCAGAATGTCAGAAAGCTATCTGAATCAGACCAGCGAGACTGTTCAGGCCAAGCGAGGCAGAAATATTGAGAAGTACAAGGCTTCTTATGAAAAAGAACTGCAGCTTTATAAATATATCAATTCTTATATTTACAAGCTGAATAATCTGCGTTTCCGGATGAATTCCTCCAATTACCAGCTCCTGCTTTCTTCTATGGATGTACTGTATCGGCTGGCGTTGGTGGTTATTTTCATTGTGGCAGCAGTAGGCGTGGCTATTATCATTCTGTTTGTGCAATCCATGATCCGGCCGCTGACCCAGCTTTCCAGTACTGCTCATGAGGTTGCCCTGGGAAATCTGAATGTGCCAATTCTGCCTGTTGTCTGCGAGGATGAGGTTGGCGTGGTAACACGGAGCTTTAATCAGATGCTGGACAGCATACGCATTCATATTAAACAACAGCGTGAAAGTATAGAGAAGCAGGCTCAGATGAAGGAGAGGGAGCTTCTTATGGAGACCCATCTGAAGGAAGCACAGCTGAAGTATCTTCAGGCTCAGATCAATCCTCATTTCCTGTTTAACTGTCTGAATGCTGGTGCCCAGCTTGCCATGCTGGAGGATGCAGAGCGTACTGGTGTTTTTCTGGAAAAGATGGCAGACTTTTTTCGATATAATGTACGGAAAATGGAGGATGACGCACTTCTCTGGGAAGAGGTGGATGCAGTTGACAATTATATTTATATTTTAAATGTCCGATTTGCCGGAGATATCAATTATGAAAAAGATGTGGATGAGGGAATCGGGAATTTCAGGATTCCAAGTATGATTTTGCAGCCTCTGGTGGAAAATGCAGTGCAACATGGAATCCACGACTGTATGGAAACTGGAAAAATCAGAATGTCTATTCACAAGGATGGAGATGATCTGGAAATCACAGTCAGTGATAATGGCGCCGGAATGACACAGGAGATGATCAGGTCTGTTATGGCAGGGAAAGCACGAAATAATGGAGAGGACCGTTATTCTACAGGTATAGCAGTAGGAAATGTAATTGACAGATTGGAACTGTATTATAAACAAAAAGGTCTTCTTACCATAGAAAGTGATGGTCTGGGACTTGGAACCAGTGTGCATATCACCTTACCGGTGGAGGTTGAAGGTACCAGTGAATGAGTAAAAAGTGATAGCACGGAGTATGCTGCAATGAGCAGTGAACAGAGGCTGAATAAAGGGGAGCAAAAAAATGTACCGTATTCTGATAGCAGATGATGAAGGACTTATGCTGGAGGCTTTTAAAGGAGTGATTCTGGCTGAATTCGGAGATAAATGCAGTGTGGAAACTGCGAAAACAGGAAGGGCGGTAATCGAGAAGGCGGAGACTTTTCACCCGGATATTGTGTTTATGGATATTCACATGCCTGGAATTAACGGAATCCAGGCCATGCGGGAAATCCGGAAGTTCAACAATTCCGCCTTGTTTTATGTGGTTTCCGCATATGACAAATTTGATTACGCTAAAGAAGCCATTAATCTTGGTGTGGAACAGTATCTTACGAAACCGATTTCGAAAAGTAAGATTATTTCTGTGGTGGAAGAAGCGACAGCAAAGGTGGATAAGGTGCGTGATCAGAGAAGTAATCTGTTGAAAATCCAGGAAAAGCTGGAGACAGTTATCCCGGTTGTGGAATCTGGTTATGTAAATTCTCTTCTTTTCCAGAAAGAGATGGCAGCAGCAGATTATTACCAGCAGCTTCTTGATATTGAATACAGCCAGGGTTATGTTATGGTGGTGCAGTTTGGACAAAGCTATGAAAATGGAAGACTGGTAAGCCCGGTTGGAATGAATGTGAAAGCCCAGAGCTTTTATCCGGAATTCCGGGATGTGGTGAAGTCTGCTTTTCCTTGTGTGGTTGGAAATATTATGTCCAATCGTATCCCTGTAGTAGTACCTTGTGAAATTTTTCAGAATCCTTATGAAGACCGCATTGATCTGGTGGAAAAGGCAAGAGAACTGGTGGCAAGGCTGGAAGGCAGACTGGATGCAAAATTCCGTGTGGGAATTGGAAGAGTATGGGAAATGGAAGAGCTTGAGAGATCTTACCGTGAAGCACTCCGGGCATTAAACGGAAGCCTGAGCCGGGTAATTCATATAGAGGATCTTTCCCAGAATGGTGTCTATGACGAGGCTTTTCCCGGCAATGATGAGAAGCGGATGTTCCGCTGCCTTGAGGAAGGAAATGAAGAGGGTATGCTCCAGGAGGTGAACTTCTTCTGTGACTGGATGGTGGAGCATTATTCACAGGATATGAATAATATCCGCCTGAAAATACTGGAGTTTATTATCTGGGGAGAGAAGATTGCTTTTGAAAGCGGCGCGATCAATTATGGATTTAGTTACCGCAGAGACTATTTGGATACTGCCATGTCGCTTTCTACTTATGAGGATCTTCGTAAATGGTTTCAGGAAAAGATGGTAAATGTATGCCGGGCAATCCGGGATCAGAAGGAAGATCAGTCTAATTCCGCGGTAAAGAAGGCCATGCTTTATATTCAGGAAAATTACAGCAGGGATATTTCTCTGGATGATGTATCCAGCCAGGTGAATATCAGTCCTTATTATTTCAGCAAGATTTTTAAGGAGGAGACTGGGGAGAATTTTATTGAGTATCTGACCAGAGTCCGGATCGATAAAGCCAAAGAGCTTCTGGTGGATGAAAATGTGAGCGTAAAGGAAGCGGGAATCCAGAGCGGCTATTCAGATCCAAATTATTTCAGCAGGATTTTTAAGAAGCAGATGGATATGACTCCAAGTGAGTATAAAGCGAGGTATGGAAAATGAGAAAGTGTCGTTGGCTGATCTTGTCGCTGGTTTTGATCCTGGCAGCTGCATTGGCAGCAGGCTGCGGAAGTAAGCCTCAGGAGCCGCAGAAGGAAGAAGCAAAAGAGGAAGATAAGCTGCAGATCGGGCTTAGCTTTGACTCTTTTGTAATTGAGAGATGGCTGCGGGACCGGGATATGTTTGTTTCTACTGCCCAGAGCCTTGGGGCTGAGGTGAATGTGCAGGTGGCCGGAGGCGTTGTGGAAGAGCAGATCTCCCAGATAGAGTATTTCATTAAGAAAAAGATGGATGTGATCGTGGTGATCCCTATTGATGGAAATGCTCTGTATGATGTGCTGAAGGAAGCCCGGGAAATGGGGATTTATATAATCTGCTATGACCGCATTGTGGAAAATGTTAATGCAGATCTGTATATTACCATTGATAATGAAAAGGTTGGAACCCTTATGGGAGAGGCGCTGATCCAGGCTTGTCCGGAGGGAGGAAATATTTTTGCCATCAATGGATCTCCTACAGACAGAAATGTGGATGAAGTTGTGAGGGGGTTCAATAAAGCCATTGAAGGCAGTAATCTGAATGTGGTTTATACGGAATATTGCGATAACTGGATGGCAGAGCTGGCCGGAAATTATGTGACTCAGGGGTTGGAAGTTACAAAAGATATTGTAGGAGTGATGTGCGGAAATGATGATCTGGCAAGTCAGGCAGTGAAGGTATTGTCGGAGAACCGGTTGGCAGGGAAGGTTGCTGTGGTGGCTCAGGATGCGGATCTGGCAGCTTGTCAGAGGATTGTGGAAGGTACACAGGAAATGACCGTCTATAAGCCTATTGAACTGGAAGCGAATACGGCGGCAGAGTTCGCTGTAGCGCTTGGCAAAGGAGAGGATATTACTTCAGGAGAAGGGGAATACAAGGCGGTAGAAACTTTCAATGACGGGACATATGACATTCCTTATTATAAAATCGATCCAATTGCGGTGACAGCGGAAAATATGGATAAGGTGATCATTGATGGGGGATTTCATACGAGAGAGGATGTTTATTTGAATATTCGATAAGGAAAGGTGCTTCAAAGCGGACGCAGTGCGGACGAAATAACAAAAAGACTGGTTCTTCATGTAGCTGCAGGAAGAACTAGCCTTTTTTTGTATGGGGGAAAAGAATTTTTTATGCATATACTCTGTCGATTTGGATCACAGCACAATAGTTGCCATCGTCCATATTGCGGATGCGCTCTTTGAGGAGATTGGTGATCTCTACGTTTGTGAGTTTGCATTCGAAAGGAACCGCTACGTCGAAGATCAGGTTTGTGTGGGTAGGACCTTCTACTATGCGAAAATCGTGAATGGAAAGACGGCGGTCCAGATTGCGGGTGATTTCTTCAATCTGGCTGCGCATTTCATTGACCTCCTTGTTGTCTGTAACAATGGGATCAATGTGGATGGTGGCAGAACAATTCAGTTTGTCCTGAAGCTCATGCTCAATGTTGTCAATCTCATCGTGGATGATCAGCAGATCTCCGTGGGCGGGAACCTCAGCGTGGAGGGAAAGAATCAGTCTGCCTGGACCGTAGTCATGGACAATCAGGTCATGCATGCCGTGGACAAGGGGATGGGCAAGAACGATCTCTTCGATTTCCTCTACTAAATTTTTCTCCGGGGCTTGTCCGAGAAGGGGATCAATGGTATCCTTCATTGTAGTGATTCCGGTATAGAAGATAAAAATGCCAACCAGAACACCGAACCATCCGTCCAGCACCAGTCCGGTAAGCTGACTGATGATAGTTGCCAGAAGAACCAGACTGGTGGAAACTGTGTCACTTAAACTGTCTCCGGCTGTAGCCTGCATGGCAGTACTGTCGATTTTGTGACCGATAGTGCGGTTATAGTAGTACATATATATTTTTACCAGAATAGATGCAATAAGGACAGCAATAATAACCGGGCTGCATTCAATGGGCTCCGGGGTGCGGATCTTGTCAATGGAGGAGCGGATCAGCTCGAAGCCCATGATCAGAATCGCAACTGAGACAAGAAGTCCGGAGATATATTCCATGCGTCCATGTCCAAAGGGATGCTCTGTATCCGGTTTTTGTCCGGAGAGCTTGAAGCCCACCAGAGTGATCACAGAGGAGCCTGCATCCGATAAGTTGTTGAAGGCATCCGCCGTGATGGCAATAGAGCCGCTTAGGATTCCGGCAAGCCATTTTCCTATAAAAAGAAAAATGTTCAAGGCAATTCCCACAGCTCCGCAGAGCATGCCATAAGACTGGCGAACCTGGGGGGAGCTGTAGTCTTTGTAATCTTTGATGAAAAAACGGGATAAAAATGTTATCATAAAAACTTCACCTCAAATATAAGAAGAAAAGGAACTGTTCAGTTCTTTTACAGTTACGCGCTTTGTGATGCACAGAAAGGTGAACCTTTCTGCGGTATTCCCACAGCTGCCACCTGGGGCTTTCATAGTGAAAATGTTCCGCGGAATAGTACTTGCTGAATAGTTACCTGAAAAAATAAAATAGTTACTGTGTATCCTGTGGATAAATTCTTTCTAATATAGCACATTGCGGAGAAAAATACCAGAGAAAATTTATAAAATGTCTGATTAAAGTGTGGATAAATCGTTGTTCTAAAAGACACTTGTTGTGGATGGGCGTGTATAAGGTGGAGACAGCAAGCAGGCTTTGTGGAAAAGCTGATCAGCAATCCAGGAAGAATGTGGAAAACTTTTTGAAAAAAAGATGGAAATATGGGGAAAAAGTGGTTGACAGAAACGGAGGCTTATAATATAATAACTCAATGTGACGTAGTGCGAGATACTTTAGCCAATAGCCCCGGCGACGGTATTTATCAGCGGTTTCGGACATTTCCGCAGTAATTGCACCATCGTTTCCATATTACTAACATATGCGAGAATTCGCATTTATACAAACAATCGTTGATAAATAACAGGAGGTAAAACCATGCAGACTTATATGGCTAATCCAGATAAAATCGAGAGAAAATGGTATGTAGTTGACGCTGAAGGCTGCACCCTTGGCCGTCTGGCTTCTGGCGTAGCAAGCGTTTTAAGAGGAAAGAACAAACCTCAGTTTACACCACACGTTGACACAGGTGATTATGTAATCGTTGTTAACGCTGACAAGATTAAAGTTACAGGAAAGAAAATGGATCAGAAGATCTACTACAATCACTCTGATTATGTAGGTGGAATGAAAGAGACTACATTAAAAGAGATGATGGCTAAGAAACCTGAGAAAGTTGTTGAGCTGGCAGTTAAAGGTATGCTTCCAAAAGGACCATTAGGAAGAGAAATGTACACAAAACTTTTCGTTTATGCCGGACCTGAACACAAACATGCGGCTCAGAAACCGGAAGTTTTAACATTTTAATTAGGAGGTAGAAAACATTGGCTAGCGCAAAATTCTACGGAACAGGAAGAAGAAAAAAATCAGTAGCAAGAGTTTACCTTACCCCAGGTACTGGTAAAATCACTATCAATAAAAGAGACATTGATGAGTATTTCGGATTAGATACACTTAAAGTTATCGTTCGTCAGCCACTGGCTGCTACCGAGACAGAAGGAAAATTTGACGTTCTTGTAAACGTACACGGTGGCGGATACACAGGACAGGCTGGTGCTATCAGACATGGTATCTCCAGAGCACTCCTTGAGGCAGACAAAGAGTACAGACCAGTTCTTAAAGCAGCTGGATTCCTTACTCGTGATCCTCGTATGAAAGAGCGTAAGAAATACGGTCTCAAAGCAGCTCGTCGCGCTCCGCAGTTCAGCAAACGATAATCGACTGCTCAGACTATATCAAAATGGTTCAAAAACCCCGGAAAATCAAGGTTTTCCGGGGTTTTGCTATATCTAAACGGGCTGATATGGTTTGACCAAATTTGGCAAAACGAGAGCCGATTTCATCCAATTTTTAGTGGTCCGCAAGTGGTTAACTGGCCAAAAAGAGGGGGAAGTGGTTAACCGAGAGCCGATTTTTGGGGTGCTTTTCAGCCCTCCTTCCCCTCGTTTTTTGGCTGTGGCAGTTTGGCATAGTTTGAGCTAATTTGAATAATTAAATATGAATTTGATGTAGCACACAGTATAAATGCTGGGTGTTTTTTTCATTTCAGGAACTCGTATTCCGGCGATAGAAAGAGCCGTCACTTCACTGTTAATTTTGAAGTGGCGGCTTTTTCTATTTAGAAAAGTTTTTAGTTGATATATTCGAACCAGACAGCTCCGTCAATTCCCAAAGGATGAAGACCTGTATTGACAGAAGGTGCATCTTTGATCAGCGGAAAAACAGTTGTGGTATTGTCGATAATTAGCTGATTTTTCCCGGGGACGATATAGTCGGTAATATCAAAGCGATAAGGTGCACCGATGGCCGGAAACAATGTATGTTGGTTGACGGTGAGCTGAATGACTTCATTGGCACCTTCGATAACAAGGAATACACCGGAATTGCTCTTTGCAGGGGAATCTATGGTAAAGGTTGTCTCGTATCGTATGATACCGTGGAAGCTTTCAAAGCCTGGCTCTATGCACAGATTTTCGAAAGAACTCCGACCGTGTACGGGACGAAAACTCCCGTGATCTTCGTAGGTTGAAACGGAAATAGCTACGGGTGTTTCGAGTTTATAGCGCTCTTTTACAAGTGAAGTATCCACTTTTTTGATACGAATTCCAGTAGTGTCTATGCCGGAGACAAGCAGGCGGGATTCGCCGGGTTCGAGATCCAGCATATAACTTTCAGCAGATGATTTCAGTGCGTATATACAGTTATGATAGACATCATATTCCGCAGAAGGTTTAAAAAACGAAAATGTTATGTCTTCATGAATCGGCTGCCAGATGGATTCGTTTCGAAGCATCATACACTGATAGTCATCCCCCTGATACTGATAAACCCGCAAATCTTTGTAAGGCTTCTCGGAGAGAATATGTACCATAGGAAGCTGTTGATTCTTTAAAAAAGCAGCAAATGCAGTGAGTGGAAGACAAGTGGCTTTTTTACGAATGATAGAAAGCAGCTTTGTGGCATCAACATGTTCACAGGAGTCAGACGGAAAAGCATCGATAAAAAGAACCGGAAAACCATGTTCGGACAGTGCAGCGATCCCATGAAGAACAGAAATTGGAAGTTTCTGTGCATAAGGAATGATCAGATACTTTAAGTGGAGTGTACCAAGTATCAGTTCCTGATTATCATTGAGGCAGGAGAGAAGATCTGGATAACTGATCTTCTCAGCCGGGATAACATCGTAATCTACCTGCTGTTCCATACAGATCCTTCCAAGCTTCTGAAAGAGCATGGCATCACCGGCCCATTCTGCTTCGCCGTGGTAAAGGATACCTACTTGTGAACAACTTCGTCCACCATTCAGAATATGTGCCATACGGTTCATATAGGTAAATAAGTATTTCATATATGGAGCCTGCAGATTATGTCCATGGGCATAAAAGTGGGGCGGGCAGTCCGGATCCGGAAAATCTTTTGCGGAAAAGGCATGTGGAACGAAGATATTGATTCCGCGGATCAGCATAAAATCTGTCAGCCATTTCATCATTTCCAGTCCTTCTGACCAGCCGTAGTTGCCAAATAGTTCGCACATAGCCCGCCCTTTCTTGGCCGGTTCAAGGTGGGCATCGCTGGAAGCGAGTTTCGCAAGGGCATAATGATAAAACTCTCCGTCAGAATAAGTATTCACAGAGGCGTGAGTGGTATGTGTATGCGTACGCCCCGGCATGACCTGGGAGGTTACAATGTCGATACCTGCCATATCCTGGCCAGCCATAGCGCGAAAATAGTGTCCGGCGCTTGGACCAAGACGGGAAGACGAATTATTGTCTTCCAGAATATGTCCGATATATTCAACATTATGTGCACGGCACCACTGACCTAATTGCATGGAAAAATTCTTTTTATACAGATCCGTCACCAGATTCATGTACTGATAACGAAACAGAGAATCTGTTTCAGGAGAAACATCAAACCAGAGACGGACAAGACCTTCACGAGTGATGTTTTTTTCATAAAGAAGTTTTTCAAGTTCATCTGACCATGGCAGAGGCATATCTGTCTTGCCAACAATCGCGGAAAAATTAAACAAGCTATCAATACAATTGTAAAATCCAGGCTCATCTGAAAAGAATCCTGCAATGGTATTACCGAAATATTCATGATAATGTGCAAAATGAGGTTCATATACTTCATCCAGTAAAACCTTTACAGATTTTTTCTGCAGAAGATTGATGTAATCGTTGTAGGCAAGTCCTGCATGGTATGATTTATAGATAAGAAATAAACGATAGAAACCATCAGGGACTTCCAACGGTAAAAGACCGTTTTTAATAGATGAGGTAAGGGGAATACACTCATTGGTCAGATCATCGGATACCTCATCTTTTCGTCGATACAAAACAGCTGTAAGAAGTTCTTTTTCCTTTGCGAGAGGATGGTTTTCAGGGAGTGGAAATCCAGAGGAAAATTCACCCAGCAATGCATTTACATCCACGTAGGTTCGAGCCGGACCGACAAGATCTACACAGAGATGATAGACTGAGCACTTTTGCAGTTCTTTTCCCACTTTTTTCATTCCACCGTTTGCGTAGCCGGTAGGAAAATGACTGTCATCCAGAATCCATACTTTCATATTCCGCTGTTTTGCCTCATCAAGGATAATATCCAGATCGTGCCACCAGCCGGGGCCTGCGAAGTCAGGATGTGGACGGGATTCCAGACAAACAGCCTGAATTCCCATATCCTGGATGGTCTTCATGTACGTTCTGAGTACTGTTTCGGTTTCGCCATGCTGCCAGAAAAAAGGCAGGATGTAGTTTTGATAAGTTTCGTTCAGGGCTTCGTGAATTCTTGTTTCCATAGTACCTCCTAAAATGAATTGATTTGTGTATATTTTTTTCTGAACTCTCCTGGAGTCATATTCTGATATTTTTTAAACTGAATACTGAAATATTTATCATTGCTGTAACCCACCCGCTTGGCAATCTGTTTCGCAGAAAGACTGGTGTTTTGCAAGAGCTCTGCGGCATTTTTCAAACGTAACTGATTGATATAATCGTTAAAAGTATATCCGGTGTCTGCTTTGATTTTTCGCCCAAGATACAATGCATTTACGTGAAAACGGTCAGCGATCGTTTTAAGATTAATGTCTTCGGCGTAGTGGGATTCCAGAAAACGCAGAATCATTTTACAGGAAGCACCGGTAGTAAATTCCCCGTTATTTTGCTGGCACAAGAAAATGGTGTGAATAATGGCAAAAGTCTGATCGCGAATGGAACGATAGTCTGTGCAATCGGCCAGTGGATTGATCAGGTCATGAATATCGGTCTTGGAAGGAGCAGAGTCTGCTTTGGAATCAAGGTAATTTTCATATACTTTTGAAAGAGTCATGACAGCAAGCATCTGCAGTCCTTCCAGTGGAATAAAGCGGTTGTTGTACAGAACATCTGCAATGATTTCCTGAATCGAATCTTCGCTTTTATACAGACATTTTTCATTTAGATGAACCAGCTGATCGATTTCAATATGTGGGAGCATAAATGCATGGTTCTTTTCCAGATCTTCCGACCAGCGGATCTCATCCGCAGATTCACAGACAGTAGCCGTGTTGATCAAAAGAAAAGCGGAACGATAGCTGCCAACAATCTCGTCAACAGTGGTTACCAGTTTTCCGACCGCGATGGAGATACGGAAGTCGGACGTGACGGACAGGTACTGGGAAAGCCTGGAAAGGCAGGGATTTATCCGTTTTTTCTGTCCATCGTAATTACAAAAGAGAAGATACAAAAAACGCACGGTGTAGTCCGTAATCGGAAAGATATCCGGATAACAGGATAAATGGTGAATCACAGAATTCAGAGGCGGTTTGCCCTGCAATTGTGCGGAATCCATGGTGGCAGCAGAAAACTTGATGACAGCAATCTGGTAATTACAGTTTTCAAGGGGAAGATCTACATAATCCTGACGTTCCTGCAGATCTTCCACAGAAATTTTTCCGGTGATCAGTCGAAACAGCAGATTGTTTTTAAAAATCCGAATTCCTTCATCGACAAATATTTTATTTCGCTGTTCCGCCTCAATCTTCTTTTGTACCTGGCGAAGTGTGCGGGACATTTCCTGATGATCAATTGGTTTTAACAAATAGTTTTCAATACCGATCTGTGCGGCACTTTTTACGTAAGCAAAGTCAGAAAAACCGCTCAGAACAATGAATTTGGTTTTTATGCCGTGATTTCTGCAGGCTGTCATAAAGTCTATCCCGGTCATAACGGGCATTTTGATATCCGTGATCACAAGATCGACAGGATGCGTCTGAATATATTCGAATGCAAGACTTCCGTTTGGGAAAACCGCAGATATTTCCATATGAAAGTCCTCCCAGGAAAACATTTTCTGCAAACCGTTGCGGATTAATGGTTCATCGTCTATAAGAATTACATGTAGCATAACAATTCCTCCCTGCTAGTTCTGAGAAACTTTTACTGGAAATATAAATATGATTTCCGTGCCTTCCCCTGGGGTCGATAAAACCTCTAAATTGCTTTCGGGTCCATATAAAAGCTGTGCTCTCTGATAAATATTTTTTAAACCGATACGTTCAATATGATCCAGCGATTTTTCGGTAAAAGACTGTCTTAGCGTATGGAGATCTTCCTTTGTGATCCCGAATCCATTATCTCGCACATGAAATACGGCGAAGGTGTCCTGAAGTTTTCCTGTGATGGTGATGACATTAGTCTCATGGGAACTGTCAAAACCATGAAGAATGAAGTTCTCGATCATGATGATCAGTGCGTGCTGGATAATCGTTTCCGACAATAGTCTGTTGTCAATGTCAAAGCTGTAGTGAAGAAGATTTTTGTACTGAATATCACACAACCGCAGATAATTTTTACAGTTCTCAATTTCCTGCCGTACGGAAACCATGCTGTTTCCCTTGATGGAATTTCTGAGAATCTTTGACAGAATGTAGATCATTTCCGTGGTTTCAGAATCCCCATGCAACAGTGCGTTCATACGGATGGTTTCCAGGGTGTTAAAAAGAAAATGTGGATTAATCTGAGATTGCAGGAGCTTTAACTGATACTTTTGGGATTCAATCTCTGATTTATATACTTTATCAATATAACTGTTCAGATTCTCCAACATATCATTAAATGCGAATGAAATATCATCAAATTCATTTCTAGGTAACGGTTGTGTAGGGATTCTGGTATTCAGATTGCCCTGTTTTACTTCCAGAATAGAAAGATAAATTTTGTTTAGCTGGTTTGTGCTTTTATTCAGAAAAAGATACACACAGATTAAAGTAATTACAGTAACCGTAAACGTAATCAAAAGAATCAGAAAAATTGGGTAACGGATATCATTCCAGAGTGAGCCGCGAGAGATAAAACCGACAACATGGATAGAAGAATCTTCCGTTTTATCCGTGTTGATATAATATCGTTCTCCATGAAAGGCTATGGTTGTATCAGAACTTTTGGCAGGGGTTGCTGCAAGTTGTTCTTTCTCTGAGGGCTTCAGTTTGTTATCCGTTTCAAAAAGGATGTTGTTATCATTATCGAAAACCAGAAAAGCCCCCTTTACACCGGGATAATTGGTGGAAAGATAATTCTGTAGCCCTTTTGCACTGTAATCCGCCTGAATAGCACCGATGTTCTGAAAAGTAATTGTATTTTTCAGACAGTAAAGGAAACTGTATCCGGTGGAAGTGCAGAGCAGCTTATATACTTTGGACGGTATAACGCCCAGGCGCGTATAAGGATCCTGGTAAGTAGAAAGCATAGCGCTGAATTCGGCCTGATTTTCCGGAAAATCATATCGTCCGTTTTTGGTCACAGAATAGATACGGTTATCGTATGCAGAATAAATGGACATAGACGTTATCTGCTGGTTCAGAGAAAACGATTCACTCAGAAAACGATAGCAGTTTTCGCGAATGATCGGAGCATCGCTATCCGGTGAGATAAAGAAAAGTCCTTCACGATAAGAGTAGTAATCAAGATAAGCGTTGTTGATACACTGCATGAAACTGTCTTCCTGTTCTTCAATCATATGGGTCAGTCCGGATACTGCGGACATATTATAGTTGATACTATAGGTATGGTTCTGACGCGAAAAATTATAGTAAGTAATAATTCCAATGATTGTGATGGCCAGTAAAATAAGAAAAAATATAAAACGGTAGATATTTGAAATAAAGTGCATCTTATATTGTCTGTCTGTTGATCTCATAAAGTCACTCCTGTAAACGATTCTAAAGAGTAAAAGGATGAAAGTGGTATATCTATATTATATTCAGTATTGATAATTACGTCAATCGTTTGAAATTATAAAAAAGATAGGATGAATTATAAAAATAATCGCATAAAACAATAAAATTTTTGTAATCTCATGTATGATTTTTGAAATGGCAGTAAAAAAGATAATATGTGATAATAAAAGCAGAACAGGAAAACAAAACAGAGAAAGGGAGGGGTAATATGAGTAGTAAAAGTACAACAGGGAGATACAAAAACACACACATGACTAGAGGACAAAAAACGTTGTTACTGATGACGGTTCCGTCAATTTTGTTTATTATTGTGTTTTCCTATTTGCCAATTTCAGGATGGATTTATTCTTTTTTTGATTACCGGATCGGTTACAAATTATCGACCTGTGAATTTGTGGGACTGGATAATTTCCGATATGTATTCGGAGACCCATATATACTGAAGGTAATCGGAAATACGTTGATTATCAGTCTGGCAGGACTTCTCGGACTTCCGCTTGCAGGAATGATAGCTATTCTGTTGTCAGAAGTACGCGGAAGAATGTTCAAAAAAACAGTGCAGACAGCCATTACGATTCCAAACTTTATCAGCTGGATCATTATTTATTCAATTATGTTTTCTCTGTTTTCCAATGATGGATTACTTACGACTGTCATTCGGGGGATCACCGGAGAAACGGAAGCAACTACAACGCTTCTGACAAATCCCAATACGGCAAAGTTATTCATGATTTTAACAAATATATGGAAAACAGTAGGTTATAACTCCATCATTTTCTTTGCGGCAATCACTGGAATAGATTCCCAGTTGTATGATGCGGCAGCGGTAGATGGGGCTGGAAGATGGAAAAAAATGTTACATATCACAATACCTGGCATGCTTCCAACGCTGATTACGTTACTGATCATATCAATCGGAGCAATTTTAAATAACGGATTTGAACAATATTATGTCTTTGTCAATCCGATGATCCAGGAAAAAATGGAAGTATTAGACTACTATGTTTACCGGATCGGGATGTTGAACAATGATATTCCGGCATCAACAGCGGTCAGTATGGTGAAAACTTTTATCAGTGTCGGGCTTGTATTTGGTGTCAATAAACTGTCGAAAAAAACACTCGGACAGTCCATCTTGTAACAGACAGAAAGGAGGATGAGAAGATGAGAAACAAAAAGAAGATACAGCCAAAGGAGGTTGTCTTTCAGGTCTGTATGATTGTTCTTTTCTCCATCATAGTACTTAGTTGCATTTATCCGTTTTACTATATCTTTATTGCATCGATCAGCAGTCCGGATGCCGTGCAGAAAAGTACCATTACCTGGTATCCACTGGAACCTACATTGAAAAATTATAAGCAGATTTTTGAACTGAATGGGATTCTCCGTGCATTTTTTGTATCGGTTGCAAGGACGGTGGTCGGGACTGCGGTAACGTTGTATTTTACAAGTATTCTGGCATATACGTTAACAAAAAAAGAACTGCCGTTCAGAAAATTCTTTTATTCTATTGCAATTATTTCCATGTATATCAATGCAGGATTAATCCCGTGGTATCTGACAATGCGCAGTATCGGATTGAAAGATAATTTTCTGGTGTATATTTTGCCGACAGCCGTTTCGGCTTACAGTATGATTCTGATTAAAACCTATATGGAATCTATCGCAAGTGGAATTGAAGAATCGGCAATGATAGATGGAGCGGGATATTTTACAATTTTTTGTAAAATTATTATCCCGATCAGCAAGCCGGTTCTGGCAGCTATTGTTGTGTTTACAGCAGTAGGACAATGGAATTCCTGGACAGATAACTTATTGCTTGTAAATGATATAGATCTGAAAACGTTGCAGATGACTTTATTGGAGTATCTGAATCAGGCCACCAATATAGCGAATATGGCCAGGACAGGAGGTGCAGGAGCAGTTTCGGGTGCTGCGATCAGTCCATTTACGTTAAGAATGACGATTACGATGGTAGTCACAATACCAATTTTGGCAGTCTATCCATTTATGCAGAAATATTTTATCAATGGAATTATGATTGGAGCGGTAAAAGGGTAAGAAAAGAAAGAACAGGAGGAAATAATATGAAACGGAAAAACAGAAGAAAACGGATCGTGGCAACGGCAGGAGCAGCCATTCTTGCGTTACATATGATGGCGTGCGGAGGGACAGGAGAAGAAAGCAGCAGTTCGACAGGTGATTCCGGACAGAGCACGCAGGAAAATAATACAGATGCGCAGACAGATGGAGTGGAAGAGGTAACACTGGATATTTTTATCGACAGCGCAGGAGAAAATCCGATGACAGCGGGAATTCAGGAGGATCCGGTTGCACAGTATATTAAAGAGCAGACGGGTGTTACGCTGAATGTGGTTTTATACAGCAATGAAAAGGCACAGGCTATGGCGGCTAGTGGAGATTTGTATGATCTGAACCGTATGGATGCCAAGTATATCACACCGTTGATTCAGGCCGGCGCGTTGCAGAATCTGGATGATTATATGGAATATGCGCCAGATCTAACAGAGAATTTTTCCGGTATGCTTGAGTATAGTAAGGAGTATATGAGTGCAGGGAATGAGAAAGTTTATGCAATTTTTGCAAGAGGAAAATCAGAGCCTTCGGCGCTGGCTACTTCCAGATATGGAAACTTTATCCGATGGGACTGGTACAAAGAAGCAGGAAGTCCGGAGATTCAGTCGGTTGATGATTTTCTGAATCTTTTAAAGACGATCCAGACGAATCATCCGGAAACAGAATCCGGTAAGAAAACATATGGTATTTCCAGATTTAATGACTGGGGATTAAATCATGCTTTATCAGATCCGGTAATCTGGAAATATATGGGACAATATGGAATTAATGATGTAGCATCATTTAGTATACTTGATCTTGAATATATAGATCTGTATGATGAAAATCATATGTACTGGATTACGTCGGAAATGTATTTTAAAGCCAACCAGATGGGACTGCTGGATCCGGAAACATATACACAGAAAAATGAGAATTATACGCAGAAAATCAATGAAGGACAGATATTGTTCAGTTCTATGGAGTGGGATTGGGACACACTGAATGCAGAGTTGAACAAAACAGGAGAAGATAAAGTAGTAGATATTCCATGGGCAGACACAGAAGAATTTCCAGCATGGGTGTCCAGAGCATCAGAGTTTGGAATGTCAGCAAGAACGTATGTGGTTTCCTCAAAATGTGATGAGACAAAGATGAAAGGCATCATGCGCTTACTGAATTTTATTTTCTCAGAAGATGGTGCACGTACTATTATGAACGGGCCTAAAGGTGTTACCTGGGATTATGACGAAAATGGTGTTGCGGTGTTTACGGATGACTGTATTGAAAAAATGAAAGAGACCCCGGATTATCTGTTGGAACAGGGAGCAAACCGCTATCTGTCCATGATTGGGCAGGATTACGATTCCTATGCGATCAGTGCAGCAAATGAAGGGCAGTACATTGATCTGAGATTAAATAATGATTATGTGAAGGAACATATGACAGATGCAGACAAGGATTATTGTGCGTATTATAATGCAGAGACTCCGATTGAGGTAAGTACAAACAGAAAAAATCAGTCTACTATCTATGAAGGATATATTAACTTGATGCCGGCAGAGAATCCTACTGCCGTTCAGAGAAGCATGACAAAAATTGCAGATTACTTGCAGCAGGCAGTTCCGGATATGGTAATGTCTGATACACAGGATGCGTACGATCAGAAATACGAAGCGATTCAGAAACAGTTAAAAGAACTTGGCTATGATGAAGTAACGGAGTATTTCAAAGACGCATGGGAAAATGCGAAAACAGAATATGCAAAACTGACAGCAAAATAATGGCGGGTAGGATACAGATGTTTGCCAAGGATACTGAGGTCTGATATAATAAAAATTACCGTTTACAGAGAATGTAAGCGGTAATTTTTTGTATAATTTATTCGGAACGAACTGTAATATATTTTTGATTGCGACTTTTAGGTTTATCGGGAATAGTCATTTCTAATTGCCCGGATTCTAAAAGCGGATTGATATGCTTCAAAGTGAAGTTTCTTAAATCTTTGAAGCCGCAAAATACTGCAAGCTCTTTCTTGGATTTTGGTGTTGTGCAAAAAGCCAAAATCTGTTTGGACATCGTTGATAGTTCAATATCTTGGTGGGTAACTTGGTGGGTATCACCCTCTAAGTTGTAGTTTACATTTTTCAAGATGACTCTGAAATCTGTCGCTGTTGAGGAAAATTCGGGCTTATATGCCTCTGTGTATCCAGGCAGCTTTTCGGTTTCACTGACGATTTTGCGCAGACCACTTCCACGGCGTTCCATGTACTTCATGCGGTGGAACAGGTCAGCAATCACAGGGTTTCGTCGCATGGAACGAATACTGTAAATATCGTATTCCTGAATTGAGCCGCCGCCAAACATACCGCCAGGAGATGTGATTTCCACCCGATCATCAAACATATCAATATGGATTTCGCTGCCAAGCACAATATAATCACGATGGATAAGCGCATTGACAAGAGCCTCTGTCACAGCTCGTTCAGCATAATCCGGCTTGTCTACACGATACTGTGCCTCTTTGACAAAACGGACTTTGGAATTATTGCGAATAAATTCACTGCCGCTTTTCAGTAGATAAATCAGATTCCCTTCGTATTCTTTATCGTCCAGCGCATCATCAAAGATAGAGCCTTTTTCCAAGCCATTCCACCGGGTACAGAACATACGGGAGTTATAAACTGTGTGCTGATCGGTCATGAGCTTTCCGGCATTGGTCAAGAACCCATTTTTGTCAGCCAAACCGAAGGAGACATAATCGGATGGCTCGAAGCGGAGGCCGGTTCGTTCCAGATAGGTTGCTTCCAGAAGTGTAAAGCTGTAATCCTTTTTTACCGCGTCTGTTGTTAGGGTATCAAAGGACTGATTGGTTCCCTTTAAGATTAATTCATTCACAATGTAATCAGGGGCAATTACGCTTTCATTTCCAACACGGATATATGCTTCCATCACGCCGTCTGCCTTGTAATAATATGGGGTGCTGCGGCCGGGAGAAACCTCCAGAGCTAATAGATTTTTACCATCTTCCTGTAATGGTTTTAAGATAAACTGAGGTAATGGTGTGATTCGTTCTTTGATTAAGCGGCTGATCGCCTCAGCATCCTTTTGAACATCGGACAAGCCAATAGGTTTCCTGTCATCAGAGATTCCGAAAAACAGAGTTCCGCCGATTCCATTAGAAAAGGAACTGACACTTTTTAACTAGCTTTTGGGTTTCTTTATTTCAAGTGCAACTTTGAAATCACATTCGGTTGCTTCAGCAATGAGCTGTTCTATCATAGAAATCCCTCCTTTGAGGTTGTAGAAAGTTCTTTTTTATTATACCCAGCGGAGAAAGTTATTGCAACGATAGAAACAAAGAGTTCAGGGAAAACAAAAATATTTATGAGAAGAGGTAGGTGCTGTGCAAAGAAATTGAAAGACTGTGTTGGATAGGTTATATTATATATAGCAAAAGAAATGCCATGCTAGCGTTAAGTTTGCTAAGGAGAATAATATGGAATGGTTTGGAATTGTAGCATTGTTGCTGTTACTTTGTTATTCGGCGTATCCGGGAAAAGTAAAGCGTTTAGAAACGAAAGTAAAACGATTGGAGAAAAAGCAGAGAGGAGTGGCATATATGTCAAAGCTGATTAATGATCTTGTAGGAAAACAATGTATTATCAGATCAGAGTTCATTTTTAGTTTTGCGGGAAAAACTGAATTATCCTGCAAGATAATAGACGCAGATGATGAATGGATAAAAATTTGCTATACAGAGAAAAAAGATAAGCAGGTAGTTAAGCTGATGCGGATTGAAAATATTGAATCAATAGAAGAACAGTAAGTTCTATTTTAGAAATTCAGAGGAGTAAAGAGCATGGATTATAATTTACAAAAAAATCAAAATGCAGAACAGACTTATCATTCTATTCGTAATTCTATTGTGTCGGCACAACATCGTTTAAGCACAGCGGTAAATTCTGCTATGGTAACAACTTATTGGAAAATTGGAGAACAGATTTTTAAAGCATGTGGAGAAAATGATCGTGCAGAATACGGAAAGAAATTATTGGAATATCTTTCTGAGCAGCTGACCGCAGAGTTTGGAAAAGGCTTTGATAAATCGAATCTTCGTAAGATGAGGCAGTTTTATTGCACTTTTCCAATTCGAGACACACTGTGTCCTGAATTGAGCTGGTCACATTATCGTGTCTTGATGCGTATAAATGATGAACAGGCAAGAAGATTTTATATGGAAGAATGTGCAAAAGCAGCATGGAGTGTTCGTCAACTGGAACGGCAGATCAATACGATGTATTAGCAGCGTATTTTAGCAAGCCAGGATAAGATAGCGGTTGCAAATGAAATTCAAACAACAGAGCCAAAACCAGAATATGAGAAAATAGTGAAAGATCCTTATGTTATGGAATTTCTGCAGATTCAGCCTGACACACATGTATATGAAGGAGATTTGGAACAGGCATTGATTGATCATCTTCAACATTTCCTTTTGGAACTTGGAAGAGGATTTTCATTTGTAGCACGTCAGAAAAGATTTACATTGGATGGACAGGACTTTTTTATTGATCTGGTATTTTACAACTATATTTTAAAATGTTTCGTTCTCATTGACTTGAAAATGGGTAAACTGACCCATCAGGATCTAGGAAAAATGCAGATGTATGTGAATTACTATACTCGTGAAATGATGAATGAAGGAGATACGCAGCCTATTGGGATTGTACTTTGTGCAGATAAGGGAGATTCTATTGTAAAATATACGCTTCCTGAAGATAATCACCAGATATTTGCATCGAAATATTTCACCTATCTGCCGTCAGAGGAAGAATTGAAACGTGAATTAAATTTGAAAGAATTTCACAAAAAAGAATAAAAACGAAATATAGTAAAGGAGATTTACAATGGAGTTTTGGATTTTTATGTTGATTATGGATTTGCTTCTTCCATTTACGATGATTGGTTTTGGAAGATATTTTATGAAAAAGGCTCCAAAGGAAATAAATTCAGTATTTGGATATCGAACTTCGATGTCTATGAAGAATAAAGACACATGGGAATTTGCTCATAAATATTGTGGTAAAGTCTGGTATGTCTGTGGAATGGTTATGTTGCCAATAACAGTAATATTCATGCTTTTAGTAATCGGAAAAAATGAAGATTGTGTTGGGAGTATGGGAGGAATTATCTGTGGTGTTCAACTTATTCCTTTAATTGGGTCTATTCTCCCAACAGAAATAGCATTAAAAAAGAATTTTGATAAGAATGGAACAAGACGATAAAGTTTGCAGAATCAAGGAAATCGGGATTTAACGCTTGAAAAAAGGAGGAATAAACATGGCAAAGAAAGAAAAAAGATTTGAAGTTATATTTAGAGATGGAGGTGGGCTTAAGGATGAAGGAGTTCGCCAAATTCTTGTAGATAAAGAGACGGGAGTTAATTACCTTTGTTGGAAGTCCGGATATGGAGCCAGTATTACACCTCTTCTGGATTCGGAAGGAAAAGTCATAGTCACAAAGTAAAATCGGGAGTTAAAGGACAAAGCTTATGAAAAGCAAAAAGATAATTATAGGAGTCACTATCGGAATAGTCGCAGCAATACTTTGGAGCATTGTTTTCATAAACTCATTAAATAGCATGGCCGGAATTGGAATATGTCTGGGTATATCTTTTGGCATATCTGGCAGTCTTATTTTTTCAAAAAAAGATAAAGATAAGTGATGATACAACTCCAAGTTTGTAGAATTCAAAAATTTAATATGAAATGTGAGATAGAGCGTATGGAAATTAACTATACGTTCTATTTTTTTGCCTTTTTTGAAAAAGTGATTAAAAAACTATTGACATTTTGTTACTGGCAAGACCTTAAAGTCGATTCTGGTGAGCTGTGGCGCACGGCTGGCTCCTTTCGATATTGAGGAAGTTCGTGATATCACCATGTATGATGAGCTGTCCCTGGATACAGTGGGAGATGAGAAAACGGCTCTGTTCCTCATTATGAGCGATACAGACCCGACTTTTAATTTCCTGATTTCCATGATCTACACACAGCTGTTTAACCTGCTGTGCGAAAAAGCGGATGATGTTTATGGCGGCAGGTTGCCGGTGCATGTGCGTTGTCTGATTGACGAGTGTGCGAACATTGGTCAGATTCCGAATCTGGAAAAGCTGGTAGCCACCATCCGATCAAGAGAAATCTCGGCATGTCTGGTACTTCAGGCGCAGAGCCAGCTGAAGGCGATCTACAAGGACAATGCTGATACTATCATCGGCAATATGGATTCCCGTATTTTCCTTGGCGGTTCGGAGCCGACTACGCTAAAAGAGCTGAATCAGGCACTGGGGAAAGAAACGATTGATCTGTACAACACTTCCGATACCAGAGGCAACAGCCCATCTTACGGCACTAATTACCAAAAGGTTGGGCATGACCTGGCTTCGGTGGATGAACTGGCTGTGCTGGATGGCGGAAAGTGCATTTTGCAGCTACGCGGTGTCAGGCCGTTTGAGTCAGATAAGTACGATCTGACCCAGCATCCGAACTACAAGCTCACTGCCGGAGCTGATAAGAAAAACACATTCAGCATCGAGGCGTTTCTCGACCATCGGCTGAAGCTCAAGCCCGGCGATAAGTACGAAGTGGTTGACGCAGATCATGCCAAGTAAGTTTATTCCGGTGACGAAGATGTCATGGGTGCGCTGCTGGCAACAGAATAAGAAGAGGCGGCGAGCTGCCGCCTCTTTACATAGCCAGGTTTCTGATAGGGATTGGAGACCTGGCTATATGTTTGCCCATTTGCAGGTGCACATGCAGATGGAAAATCACTATTCATCAGCCCATAAGGGCGCAACGTACAAGGAGGTACACATTTATGGCATTTTTCAACAGCGCAGTAACAGTTCTTCAGACTCTCGTCATCGCACTGGGTGCCGGTCTCGGCATCTGGGGAGCCATCAACCTGCTGGAAGGCTACGGCAACGACAACCGTGCGACACGTTCGTAAGTGAAAAGCTTACGCACAAAGTCGAAGGGCAATTGTAGCCCGAAACTTTGGAGAACTGATATTCCGATTGGTGAAATGAGGGGGTAACGTCCCGAAGCGCCACCCTAATACTCCGAATGGCGGGGAGCATGCAACGGCTCTCTCCAAAAGTTTATAGAGCTCGGTGAAGTCGGCAGAGAGCAACCGTAAGACTGGTTTTCAGACCAGACACGAAAGCTGTCCAGAGGTGGATGGTGTTGCCTATATGCCGGGGGTCGGATATCCATGGTGAGAATGTATGAAAATACTGACGAAATTCTGAATGTACGAGTCTAAACGTTGATGCTGTCGAAAGGCAGTACACCTTTCATGGTGGTATCTGTGGGCGAGTAAAATTGGTTGTTATGAAAGTCCATGCATCGTTACAGGCGGTGCGGTTATGCATGACCAGATACAGGCTTAGAGGAAGAACCTAAAGATATCCAATGATAGGAATATCGGAACGTGGAAAGCTGGGAACACGGAGGCGGTTGCAAGCCAGTGATGTGGTGGATGGGAATACCTTCGCGAGAGGGCAATAACCATTCTTTATTCCAGTGAGAGTAGTGGCACAGTACCTGTGAAGCCGTGAATAAGTAAGCGGTGGAGGGATAGCCACAAGTCGAATTCAGCAAAGAAAATGAAAACACAACAAACACAGCTTCGAGTATGACAAAGAAAATCCAAACCGAAGGGAGAGGATGCCTGTGTTGACTTCGGGGCAGCAAGAAAGGAAAAGTAAACAGAGAAAAATCCGCAACTCAGAGTATTACGACATGGAAGGTACTCTTGACAGGCTGTATGCAGAAAGTAAGAAAGATAAAACCTTCAACCATCTGACGGAAATCATCGAGAGTGAAGAAAATATCAAGCTTGCATATAGAACGATAAAGAAGAATACAGGAAGTGATACTTCGGGAGTGGATAAAAGGACGATAGCCGACCTCGCAAAGTTAAGCGAGGAAGAATACGTCCATCTCATACGGAAACAATTCAGTAATTATCATCCACGACCCGTAAGGCGAGTGGAGATACCAAAGCCCAATGGAAAGACCAGACCTCTGGGAATCCCAACTATCGTAGATCGGATCGTACAGCAATGTATTTTGCAGGTCATGGAACCGATATGTGAAGCAAAATTCAGTGAGAACTCCAACGGGTTCCGCCCGAACCGTTCCGCTGAGACTGCTATTGCGCAATGCATGAGGCTGATACAGGTACAGCATCTGTACCATGTGGTTGACCTCGATATTAAAGGCTTCTTTGATAATATCAGCCATACAAAGCTGATTCGTCAGATATGGGCATTGGGAATCCGGGACAAAAAGCTGTTATGCATTATAAAAGAGATGCTGAAAGCACCTGTTGTTCTGCCAGATGGGAAGAAAACATATCCCGCACGGGGTACCCCGCAAGGCGGTATTTTGTCGCCATTGCTTGCAAACATCGTATTGAATGAACTGGATTGGTGGATTGCCTCACAATGGGAGGAGATGCCAACAAAAACAAAATTCAAAACGAGGAGCAATGCGCAGGGAACAGAAATTAAGAGCCACGCTTACAGGGCTCTGCGCCGGAGCAGATTAAAAGAGATGCATGCAGTTCGGTACGCAGATGATTTTAAAATTTTCTGCGCAACACATGAGGATGCTGTCAGAGCATACAAGGCAACAGAGTTATGGCTAAAGGACAGGCTGGGACTGGAAATCAGCCCTGACAAATCCAAAGTAGTAAATCTCAAAAGACAGAATTCTGATTTTCTCGGGTTCAAGCTGAAAGTTCGTAAAAAGGATAAGAAATATGTGGTTCGGTCTCATATGAGCGATAAAGCATACAAAAAGGCTCATGAAAAAGTCTCGGAAGAAGTAAAGAAACTGGCTCATTCGTCAGATGATAATGCTCAGTTCATGCAGCTTCAGAAATATAACTCTGTAGTTGCCGGACTTCATGAATACTATTGTATTTCTACAGAAGTATCCCATGACTTCAGCAGACTTGCCTTCAGTATCAACAAACAGCTCAGAAACAGACTGAAAGGAGACTTATCCAAAAAGGGACAGCTCAGAAATGGGTTCATTAAAGAAAAGTATGGAGCAAGCAGACAGATGAGGTTCCTTCATGGACGTCCGGTGGTTCCACTGGGATATGTCCAGTCAAAGAATGCCCAGCATAAAAGGAAATCCATCAATAAATATACGGTCAAAGGTCGGGAACAGATTCATAAGAATCTTGCAATCGACACAGCGACAATGTTATGGCTGATAAGAAATCCTGTAAAGGGCAGAACCATTGAATATGCGGATAACCGTATTTCTTTGTATGCGGCACAGTATGGTAAATGTGCAGTGACAGGAATTCCGATGGATTCCCACGATATTCACTGCCACCATAAAGTGCCGGTTAGCAATGGCGGTTCGGATGAATACGCAAATCTTATTCTTGTCAGCAAAGCGGTTCATATCCTTATCCATGCTTCTTCAGAACTTACGATTGAGAAGTACCTGAAATCCTTAAATCTTGACAATAAACAAATAGAAAAGCTTAACAAACTTCGTATTATGGCAGAAATGCCACCTATTATTCTTTGAATTTAATGCTGTAACGAAGTGTGTAAGTTGTGTTTAAAAGCCCTGGATGGCTGAATTCGATGGAGCGCCGTGTGCGGTGAAAGTCGCATGCACGGTGTGGAGCGGGGGAAAATCCGGAGATAACTTCAAAGGATTACCTATCGCTATCCGGTGCCAAGTCTCAGGGCATGAAACAGTTCATGGCTAATTAGTTGGAACAAAAAACGAAAGGAAGAGCACAATCCAGACGGTATCAGCGGCAGGCTACAAGAATAAATTGTGATTTCACAAGATTGGTGCTATAATAAGAGAAAAGTTCCTGCCGGGGCAGCCGCCCCGGTGGTATGGATAGAAAGGCAGGAAAACAATATGCACATCAGCTATAAACCACTCTGGCACACACTGTTAGAGCGTGATATGAGAAAAGAGGATTTAAGGCTTGCCGCTGGTATGACAACAAATATGATTGCCAACATGAGCAAAGAGGGAAAGCACATCAGCATGGATACATTAGCCCGTATCTGCGAAACGCTGAATTGTGAGATTACCGATGTGATTGAGTTAGTACCAGACGAGCCTGCTTCCACAGGAGGTAAGGAACATGAGCGAATTGAAACCAAGAATAACGGAAAACGGAATTGATTATATCCTTGTCGGAGATTATTACATCCCGGACTTGAAACTGCCGGAGGAACACCGCCCTATCGGAAAGTACGGACGGATGCACCGGGAATATTTAAGGGAAGTCCACCCAGCCAGATTGAATACATTGATACTGACCGGGGAATTGTGGACATATCTTGCAGACCTGAACGAACAGGCACAGGAACGGTTAGACACCATCATGGAGCAGATGAAAACTGCCGAGGGCGTAACCGAGGAATTGAAGCGTACCCACCAAATGGAATGGGTGCAGCGTTGCAATAACATTCATAACCGGGCAGAAGAAATTGTTTTGCATGAGATGATTTATTCATAACGGGAGCAATTAAATCGGAGGTATATAAGATGATTGAAATTGTATTTGGTGAAAGTGCCTGTGGAAGTTTGAAAATTGCCCAAACTTACGGCAAGGGAAAGTATAGAGGAAGTGCTGTTTCAATATTTATGAGGCATGAAGACGGGAGTGTTCCATCTTCAGATGAAATGAAAAAAGCACAGCTTCAAGCACAGGAACAAGAACGCATTGCTTGGGAGAATGCTATTCCATTGGGAGGCAAGAGCTGTGATGTTTATTGTTTTGATATGGCTCTTAGTGTGGGAGATATTTCTGATAATGGAATTGGCGAACAGCGGAAAAATGTTTTCAAGAAAATGCTGTCTGTCTGCTTTGTAGAGGATTTAGATTATCAGGTTGAAGAAAAAATACAGAAAATTAAAACTACATTGACCTCAGTGATTGAACGATATGTAGCTGGGGAAGAAATTCGCATTTGGTATAGCTATAATCCAGATGAGCTTTGTGGTATGTATTGGCTTATGAAACAACTTCAACCCTTAAACTGCCAGACAACAATTTATTTGGTTAAGTTACCTACATGGGAATATGGAAAAGAAAATACTATGACATCCAAAATAGCATGGGGCGAGGTCTCTCCTGGCGAATGGGGAAACTATATAACTCTACAAGAGAAAGCTAATCCTGTATTTCTTTCAGCTTGTGCTATGAAATGGAATCAACTTCAAAATGAAAATGCACCTTTGCGTGCAATGTTAAATGGTAAATTGCAAAGCGTTTCAGAAGATATATATGATAGTTTCATTCTTCGTGAAATTGCGGAACAGCCAGAGCAATTCAAAATGGCTATTGTCATAGGTAATGTTTTAGGAAAATATCAACTTGGAATTAGTGATGTATGGATTTCCAATCGCATTGATAAAATGCTTGAAGATGGTGTGTTGGAAATTATACAGGACGCACCAAAGGGAGAAACAAATTATCGCCGAATATTAAGAAAACGAATGAAGTAATAACCACAGCACAAACCGCTGCTACATGGAATCCAACAAACCATGCAACAGCGGTTTTCCTTTACCGTTTTTTCCTCTGGTTGATAGGCGTTCCCGTTTTCTTTGATTTTTGGAGAATCCGAATAAGCCAGCGAAATTCTTCATCTGACAGATTTTTATAGTTGATACCGAGCTGCTTGCAGTAAAGCACTGCCAGTTTTTCCAAACGGCTGCCCTTGAAATTTTCGACCGCTTCCAGATTTTCTTTCAGTTCATTGGCAACAGTGGTCTGGGGCGCACTCTCACTATCCTTTTTATGGGTTTCCCGAATATCCCGGATAATCAGGTTTAGGTCATCCAGAACCATGTGGCTGAAATATTCATCATCACTGATATGGGCGGCTTGCAGCACTTTCAAATGTGGGTCATCTTCGCCAGGGCGATACCGTTCTATGATTTCATGCCGGACAGTATCGACAAGGGTGTTGAGGTTTTGAATCTGCATGGTGGCAATCCCATCCACATAAATCTCAATGTCCGCAAGAAACTTGATAAAGTCCTTATGGGTGGCAAGTTCGCAGAGCAGACGGTTGTTGATCCGTCCGCTTTTCAGAAGTGCAACCATTTCATCGTTCAAATGCAGCTCCGTCAGTGGCGTGTTGATCTGCTCCCTGTTCTCTGTCCGGCACAGCAGATAATCGACGGAAACCCCATAGAAGTCTGCCAGCGTGATAAGGTTGCCATGATTGATTTCCTTAAAATCTTCTTTTTCATAACTGCCAAGGGCTGATTTAGAAATACCCGTTAGTTTTGATAGTTCTTCCAGATTTAAGCCTTTGTCCTTGCGGAGTTCCCAAAGGCGTTCCTGTATGCTTGTTGCTCCTTTCATGGGCACACGCTCCTTTCCAACGGTTTCATTGCTGCCGCTTATCTGGATTATATCACACTTTCCGTAATCGTGGAAATTTCTGATTTTTACCCTTAATTCCTACTTTGTGGACATACGGCACAGGGCACAAAAATGTTCTATGATACAGGTAGTTCATCGATGGATTATTCCAATCGAATGACCAGCCTGTGTGGGATATGCTTCCCCGGCGATGTAGCGCCATGAATTTTGGCAGGGATATGGAGGAACCCTGACCGAAACGAGCGTACCAAAGGGAGCGATACGCCGCTGTGAGATTCAGGGGAGGAACGACACCGGGGAGAACTGGCGAACTGACACCGAAATGATACCGAAACACGACAATCTGATAGGGGGATAGTCTACCCTATCGCTGATACTTCGGGAGATTTTAAGCGGCTCTATGGCTGTAATTTTGCCGAAAATCGCCCCGAGACCATACACTAAAACGGGAGGAAACACAATATGCCGAGAATGAGCAAAAAGAGGAAGCATGAGCTTTCCTTTTACCTCAATGACCGGGGGCGTGTCACTTACAACGAATTATGCCGGAAATGCCAGCATGGGTGCAAGCAGAGCTTCCGGGCGGTTGTGATTGACTGCCCCTGTTATTTATCCAAACGAGCAAAGAAAAAGGAGGAACACACCGAATGAATTTTGAATTTATGACGATAGACACACCATTACCGCCCTGTATGCCATTTCCCAGAGCGTTGACAGGATTTCCAGTCAGCAGCACCGCAAAGGTCATGTACTGCCGGATGCTGGACGCTATGCTATCCAAAGGGAAGGAGGACGAGAACGGAATCCTGTTTGTCTGCTTCCCCATCACAGCCATTGCCGCAGTCCTGTCCCGCAGCCCCATGACGGTCAAGCGTTCTCTGAATGAACTGGAAACCGCCGGACTTATCATGCGGGTGCGTCAGGGCATTGGAGAACCAAACAGGATTTATGTGCTGATACCGGGAAAGGAGGACGCTGCCCTTGCCTGATACCTCAAAACTGGAAAAGCTCAACCGGGAGTTGGAAAAAAGCGAAAAGAAACTGCGGAAAGCCATCAATGATGAAAAGGCATTGCAGCACCAGTTGAAGCAGCTTACCCGAAAGGAACGGACGCATCGGCTCTGTACTCGTGGCGGTATGCTGGAAAGTTTTCTGCAAGAGCCGGAACGCCTGACAGATGATGATGTCATGCTGCTGTTGAAACTCATTTTTCACAGGCAGGACACGCAGGAACTATTGAAAAAACTGCTGGAACGGGAGAAGCTGGAAACCCCTTAGTTTACTAAGGGCGCAATTATACACCACCCAAAGGTTGGTGCATTGCGTTCTCCGAAGGCTCCTCGCCGGAGGGCTGTGATTTTCCGCAGCCACGGACTGCTCCAAATCAAACAGGGGACGCTACACTTCCCCTGCGCTGGCTTTCGCCAGCTACCCTTTTGTGGACTTGCCATCTGGGGACACCTTGCGTTGCAAGCTGTTCCCAGCCGACAAGTTTTACAGAATCAGTTTTCTGTCTTTTGAGAAGAAATGAAAAATGTTATACTAAAAAATGAAAATGCCTATTGACTCTCACGGAACGTCATAGATTAAAGTTACCTTATCAGGAACAGGAGATCAGCAGCTATGAGGACAGTAAAAGAAATATCAGATTTAACAGGTATCAGCGTTCGCACGCTTCACTATTATGATGAAATCGGGTTGTTAAAGCCAACAGAAAAAAGTGATGCGGGATACCGGCTTTATGACGATAAGGCACTGGAAACATTACAACAGATTTTATTTTTCCGTGAGTTTGATATCTCCTTGAAAGAAATCAAAGCTGTTTTGGACAATCCGGCTCTTGAAAGAAATCAGATTCTACAAGTACAGCGAAAAATGTTGGTAACAAAGAAAGAACGAATGGAACGTCTGATTGCCAGCATTGATGACATTCTGAAAGGAGAGAACAAAATGGATTTTACAATTTTTACCAAAACAGAAGTAGAAGAAATGTTCCAAACCATGCTTGAGCATATGCCGGAGAATATGAGAAACATTGCAATTAAAGAATTTGGTAGCATTGAACAATGGAAAAAGCATTATATGGAAGTCGTATCTTCGGAAGAAATGCAGAAAGGCTATGCAAAGGTAGTTGAATGGTATGGTGGAAAGGACAAGTTTCTGTCTGTTGCCCGAACTCCCGTCAGCAAAGAAGTTGCAGAAAGCTATAACAAACGGATAGAAGCGATTTTGCAAAAACTGATTGCAAAACAGAATTGTGACATAGATTCTTTTGAAGTAAAAGAGCTTGTTGGAGAATATGGCTTTGTTATGAAACAGCTTGCCCAGATAAAAGAAGAAAAAGGCTTTATGATGGCACAGACGCAGTATTACCGCAATGAACAAATCAAACCAATGATAGACGAAAAATACGGTGAAGGGGCTTCTGATTTCTTTGCACAGGCAATAGAAAACTATTATAAAGTTAAGTAATCTTGAATTTTAACTAAATACCCGCCGCCCCCAGCGGCACACCAAGCAGGAAATCTGAAAAAGGTCTCCTGCTTTTTTTATACCTAAAATCGGAAAGGAGGAACACTAAATGCCCTGTCCACACAATCAAATCTCCATCGTCCAGCGTAGCAACCGCCAGTCTGCTGTTGCCGCCGCTGCTTACCAAAGCGGCGAAAAGCTGTTCTGTGAATACGACCAGCAAGTGAAGCACTACCCAGAAAAGCGTGGTATCGTCCATAATGAAATCCTGCTCCCGGCAAATGCCCCGCCAGAGTATGCAGACCGCAATACCTTATGGAACGCCGCCGAAGCTGTTGAGAAGCAATGGAACTCCCAGCTTGCAAGGCGGTGGGTGCTTTCCATTCCCAGAGAGATACCGCCCGACCAGTACGCCGCCCTTGTCCGGGATTTCTGCAATCAGCAGTTTGTTTCCAAAGGAATGTGCGTGGATTTTGCCATCCATGACAAAGGGGACGGAAACCCTCACGCTCATGTCATGCTGACTATGCGGGCAATGGATGAACATGGGAAATGGCTTCCCAAGAGCCGCAAGGTTTATGACCTTGACGAGAACGGGGAACGGATAAAACTTCCGTCCGGCAGATGGAAAAGTCACAAGGAAGATACGGTTGACTGGAACGACCGCAAGTATTGTGAAATCTGGCGGCATGAATGGGAGATCATCCAGAACCGCTATCTGGAAGCCAACAACCGCCCGGAGCGGGTGGATCTCCGTTCTTATGAAAGACAGGGGCTTGATATTATCCCTACCGTCCATGAGGGTGCTGCTGTCCGGCAGATGGAAAAGCGAGGGATTCAGACCAACATCGGAAATCTGAACCGGGAAATCAAAGCCGCCAACAGCCTGATGAAGTCTATCCGGCAGCTTATTAAAAATCTCAAAGGCTGGATTATCGAGCTTAGTGAAAAACGAAAAGAACTGCTTGCGGAAAAAGCTGCGGAGGAAGCGGTATTTCTTCCCAATCTGTTGATGAAGTACATGGAGGTACGAAAGGCAGAACGGAGCGACTGGACACGGGCGGGACAAAACCGTGGAACTTCCAAAGACTTAAAGGCAGTCAGCGAAGCCCTGTCCTATCTTCAGAGAAAGGGACTTTCCACCGTGGAGGATTTGGAAAACTTTATAGAAACGTCCGGGAAATCTGCCGCCGACTACCGAAAGCAGATGAAGCCAAAGGAAACCCGCAGCAACGTGATTGACGCTATCCTTGCCGCCCGGACGGACTGTAAGGAATGTAAGCCCGTTTATGAGAAATACCAGAAGATATTTTTCAAGAAAACTAAGGAAAAATTCAAGCTGGAACACCCGGAGGTTGCCCGGTTTGAGAAAGCCAGTGCCTACCTTGCCAAGCACCCGGATGATAAGGACAGCACGAAAAAGGAGCTTTTGCAGGAACAGGCGAAGCTTGTGGGCGAAATCGCAGACTTGAAAGTACCGTTGACCGAGGTGCAGGAAGATTTGAAGAAGCTGCGGGACATCCGCTACTGGGTACGGAAAGCCACACCCGGCACAGAGGAAAGCAAAGAGCCGCCCAAGAAGCAGCCCCTCAAAGAAGTCTTGCAGGATAAGGCTGACGAGAAGAAAGCACAGAAAAACGCCCCGGCGCAGACGAAACACAAACAACAGGATATGGAACTTTAACAGGCACTTGCCATTTTCAGATTGAGAATGATAAGTGCCTTTTCTTTTTTACAAGGAGGAATTGATTTGAATGTATTTGAAGCTGTGAAGCAGTCCGTTACGACAAGACAGGCTGCGGAGCATTACGGAATCCGGGTAAACAGAAACGGGATGGCTTGCTGCCCGTTCCACAACGATAAGACCCCCAGCATGAAGCTGGACAAGCGTTTCCACTGCTTCGGATGTGGTGCAGATGGGGATGTGATTGATTTTGTAGCTGCCCTGTACGGGCTGGGGAAAAAGGAAGCCGCCGCACAGTTGGCGAGTGACTTCGGGCTTGCCTATGAGGACTGGAAGCCACCGGGCAGGGCAAGGAAGCCCAAGCCCCGGCAGAAATCCCCGGAAGAACAGTTCCGGGAAGCAAAGGCACATTGCTTCCGTGTCCTTGCCGATTATCTACACCTCTTACGGGTATGGAAAACCGACTATGCCCCGCACTCCCCGGAGGAAGCGTTTCATCCCCGGTTCGTGGAAGCCTTGCAGAAGCAAGCCCATGTGGAATATCTGCTGGATGTGCTGCTGTTCGGGGAGACAGAGGAAAAAGCGGTTTTGATTATGGACTACGGAAAGGATGTGATACAGCTTGAACAGCGAATGGCAGAGCTTGCAGCCGCAGACGCAGCAAGAACTAAAAAACACCATGAACGCCATGCAGCCGCCCCAGAGCGTTGAGGAAGTAAAGGCAACTCTGGAAACCACCGAGAAAGGCGGCGTCCGCCAGAGCATACGGAACTGCCTGACCGTATTCCAGCGTGACCCTGTGCTTGCCGGGGCAATCGCCTACAACATCCTGACCGACCGCAAGGACATCATAAAGCCCATCGGTTTTCACAGAGAAAGCACAGCCCTGACCGATACGGACATGAAGTATCTGCTTCTCTATCTGGAGGAAACCTACGGGCTTACCAGTGAGAAAAAGATTGAAACCGCCATCGGGATTGTGGCGAATGAGAATAAGTACCACCCCATCCGGGATTTTCTGAACAGCCTTGCATGGGACGGGACTGAGCGCATCCGCTTCTGTCTGCGGCACTTTCTGGGAGCTGATGTGGACGATTACACCTATGAAGCCTTGAAGCTGTTCATGCTGGGGGCGATTACAAGGGCATTTAAGCCCGGAAGCAAGTTTGAAATCATGCTGTGTCTGGTAGGCGGTCAGGGGGCTGGCAAATCCACCTTCTTCCGGCTGCTGGCAGTCCGGGACGAGTGGTTTTCCGATGATTTGCGGAAGCTGGACGATGATAACGTGTACCGCAAGCTGCAAGGTCACTGGATAATTGAAATGTCGGAAATGATGGCAACCGCCAATGCCAAGAGCATTGAGGAAATCAAGTCCTTTCTAAGCCGCCAGAAAGAGGTTTACAAAATTCCCTATGAAACTCACCCGGCAGACCGCCCCCGTCAATGCGTGTTCGGCGGCACTTCCAACGCCCTTGACTTTCTCCCCCTTGACCGTTCCGGCAACCGCCGATTTATCCCGGTCATGGTGTACCCGGAGCAAGCCGAGGTTCACATTTTGGAGGACGAAGCCGCTTCCAGAGCCTATATCAGCCAGATGTGGGCGGAAGCAATGGAGATTTACCGAAGCGGCATGTTCAAGCTGTCATTCAGCCCAGCCATGCAGCGGTATCTCAAAGAACACCAGCGGGATTTTATGCCGGAGGACACCAAAGCCGGGATGATACAGGCTTACCTTGATAAGTACACCGGGGAAACGGTCTGCTCCAAGCAGCTCTACAAGGAAGCCTTAAACCACACCTTTGATGAGCCGAAGCAATGGGAAATCCGGGAAATCAACGAGATAATGAACCAGTGCATTACCGGGTGGAACTACTTTTCCAATCCGAGGATGTTTGCGGAATACGGCAGACAAAAGGGCTGGGAGCGTGAAATCCCGGCAACGGACACCGACAACCCGCCCGAAAAATCTATGGACGGTTTTGTGGAGGTCACAGAGCAGATGGAGCTTCCATTCTGAAAATGACAGCCCGTTGCCGACTTCGTTGCTATCCCGTTGCCGAGCCGGTTGCCGGGGAAAATCCCTTATTTCCGGGCTTTTTCCCTCTCTGACAACCAAAACAACAGAAAAATAAAAGAAAAGTATAAATAGTAATCAACGCCAGATTGAGATTGTTTGCAAGGTCTTTTGAAGCCCGTTGCCGGACTTCGTTGCCGACCGTTCTCTGTCTGGCTATTTTCATGTATGGAGGATAACTGCCTATGGCGAAAAATAAGACCAAGATTGAAGTGACAACCGTATTTGACGGGGAACTGGACGCCACCGATGTGTTCGTCAGCCTGATTTCCCAGAAATACGGCAAAACAAATACAAAAGAATATCTTGCTAAAAAGAAAGATTTGAAGTATAATGAAGATGAGGTTCAACAGAGCCAGATACCGTCTGGATTGTGTGGGTAAATGGCTATGATGAACGAAATGGAATACAAAACAATCGGTTCAGCACTTGCCGGGGGCTATCGTGCGGCGGTCTATTGCAGGCTGTCAAAGGACGATGACCTGCAAGGCGAAAGTGCCAGTATCGCAAACCAGCGTGATATGCTGGAAAAATACTGCGAAAAGCAGGGATGGGAGGTTGTGGCAGTCTATCAGGACGATGGCTTCACAGGTCTTAATATGGAGCGTCCTGATTTACAGAGAATGTTGAGAGCCATTGAGCGCAGGCAAATCAACCTTGTCATCACGAAAGACCTCAGCCGACTGGGGCGTAACTATTTGCAAACAGGGCATTTGATTGAGGACTTTTTCCCAAGAAACGGTGTCCGCTATATCGCCATGAATGACGGTATCGACACCCTGCGGGATAACAACGACATCGCCCCGTTCAAGAATATCCTGAACGAGATGTACAGCAAGGATATTTCCAAGAAAGTCCATTCCTCTTATCTTCTGAAAGCGCAGAAAGGACAGTTTACCGGGTGTCTTGCCCCGTTTGGGTATCGGAAAGACCCGGAGGACAAAAACCATCTGCTCATTGACGAGGAAACCGCCCCGATTGTGCGGCTGATTTTCGGATATGCCCTAAACGGTCATGGTCCGAACTATATCCGCAGACGGCTGGAGGAAGAAAAAATCCCCTGCCCCACATGGTGGAACCGGGAACGGGGGCTTCGCAATACCCGCACCAAATGGGAAAAGAAAGACCCGGAAAACGGGCGGTATATGTGGGACTTTTCCGTTATCAAAGACCTTTTGATGAATCCCGTTTACACTGGGGCGATTGCTTCCCAGAAAAAGGACTACCGTTTCAAAATCGGCACGATTGGGGAAAAGAAGCCGGAGGACTGGATTGTAGTGGAAGGACAGCATGAACCGCTGATTGACCGCATGAGCTTTGACATTGTGCAGAACAAGCTGAAATCCCGCCAGCGTCCGGGGCAGACCAATGAAATCAGCCTGTTTGCCGGACTGATAAAATGCGGCGAGTGTGGGAAGTCTCTGACGGTACGCTACACAAACGCAAAACATCCCCAGCAGATTTACTCCTGCAAGACCTACAATGCCTTTGGAAAGAACCACTGCACCCAGCACCGGATTGATTATGACACCCTTTACAGTCATGTGCTGCGGAAAATCCGGGAATGTGCCAGAGCTGCCCTGATGGACGGGAAAGCGGTTGCTGACCGCCTGACCAATACCTGTGAAGCCGAGCAGCGGGAACAGCGGGAAGCAATGGAACGCTCCCTTACAAGGGACGAGGAACGGATTGAGGTTCTGGACAAAATGGTAATGCGGCTTTATGAAGATATGATTGCAGGGCGTATCAGTGAGCAGAACTTCAACACCATGCTGGAAAAGACACAGACCGAGCAGACGGAACTTAAAACAAAAGTGTCCGAGGGCAGAAAGCGGCTGTCCGATGAAGTCCAGCTTGCCAATGACGCAAAACAATGGGTGGAAGCCATTCAGGAATACGCCAACATTACAGAACTGGACGCAGCCACCCTCAACCGCTTAATCAAAGAAATCGTCGTGCATGAGCGCATTGACGAAGATAAAACAAGACACATTTCTATCGAAATTCATTTTAATCTCAAACCCATCCCGGAGGTGGAACAGGTCACTGCCTGACCTGTCCCGCCGGGACGGTTCTCTTAAAAACACCATATAGATTTTTTGTACGCCGCCGCCCGCCATCGAGCAGAGTTTTACACCTAATTGGGGATAAAACAGCTGATGGCTGGCGGCGTGGCACTGATCGGCACGACTCTGGTGCCGCTGCTTTCTGGATTTTTTGGTTAAACTACGATATTCTGAAACTGCAAAGAAACAGAATTCGACACCATCCGAAAAAGTCAATGAAAATCAATGTGAGTTGCGGTTTATAATCGCAAAACATATTGATTTTTTTATGTGCTTGCGGTATTATGGAACCATGGAGGTGGTTCCTATGATAGACAGACCGCTCTACGTCGATAAGATTATGGCCTACACCGACACACCTTTTGTAAAAGTGTTGACGGGTGTTCGCCGCTGCGGAAAATCCACAGTCCTTAAAATGATCATGGAGAAGCTGCAACAGGAGCATGGTGTTCCGTCTGAGAGGATTGTCAGCATGCGCTTCGATTCCATGGATTATGAGGATATGACAGCGAAGGATATGTTCAAGGCTGTCAAAGAAAAGCTAAATCCAACGGGGAGAACGTATCTCTTTCTGGATGAGGTTCAGGAAATTGAAGGCTGGGAGAAAGTAGTAAACTCCCTGGCAACGGATTATGATGTTGACCTTTATGTGACAGGCTCCAATTCCAGAATGATGTCTTCGGAAATAGCGACTTACTTGACCGGACGATATGTTTCCTTTTGTATCTATACGCTTTCGTTTCAGGAATATCTGGAATTTAAAAAGCAGTATACACAGGTAAAGGATATCCATGCTGAACTGGCAGACTATATCCGCTTGGGCGGCTTCCCTGCAACGCACCTGCGAGAGTATTCACAGGATGAGGTTTATACGATTGTCCGGGATATCTATAATTCCACGATTTTCTCGGATATCGTAAAGAGAAACCAGATTCGCAAGATCGACCAGCTGGAACGGGTGGTTCGGTACACATTTGCGAATGTGGGAAATTCATTCTCAGCAAAATCAATTTCTGATTATCTGAAATCAGAGCATCGTTCTATCGACAATGAAACGGTGTACAGCTATCTGGAAAAGCTGGAGAAAGCATATCTCCTTCATCGCTGTTCTCGATACGATCTGCGCGGAAAGGAGATTCTGAAAACGCAGGAGAAGTTTTATCTTGCCGATACCGCTTTGCGTTACAGCGTGCTGGGCTACACACCAGACAGCGTCGCTTCCAGTCTGGAAAATGTGGTGTATCTGGAACTTTGCAGACGAGGATATACCGTGACGATTGGAAAAACGCCGGATGGTGAGGTCGATTTTGTGGCGCAGAAGCAGAATGACCGGTTGTATGTGCAGGTCACACAGGAGATTAAATCCGAAAAAACAGAAAAGCGCGAATATGAACGGCTGCTGGAAATCCGGGATAACTATCCGAAGTATGTTTTAAGAACCGATGAATTTGCCGGAGGCAATTACCAGGGCATTAAGAGTATGCACATTGCAGATTTTCTATTGAGCACAGAATATTAACGATGAGGGCGGCGGTGAGCCGCCCTTTTTACATAGCCAGGTTTCTGATTGAAATGGGAGACCTGGCTATTTTTTTGCCCTTTTGCAGGTGCACATGCAGGGGGACATTCACTATTCATCAGCCCATTAGGGCGCATCGTACAAGGAGTTACACATTTATGGCATTTTGCAACAGCGCAGTAACCGTTCTTCAATCACTATTATCGTCAGCGTGTATGTGCTGTGTGTGGCAGTACCTACTGGCCTACACACAGTCAGCAGAAATTCTGTTCAGATGAATGTACAAAGGTAAACCACAACAAAAAATCATTGGAGTTTTACCACAAGAAGCAAAAGGAGAAAACACTATGCAAAGATTTATTACAGACGAAAGAACAGGTATCCGATACGAACTCATCGGAGATTACTATTATCCCTGCCTGATAGTAGAGGAAAGTCCTCCCCTTTCAAAATACGGACGGTTGCGGCAACGATATTTGAGGGAACATAAGCGTGTGCTATATTTTAATCTGCTGACAAGCGGAAAGTTATATGAACACCTTGCCGAAATTGATACTTCGGCTCGTGATATGGCGGAATATCTGATAAAGGAAATGGCAAAGAAGCAGGGTGTAACGGAAGAACTGAAAGCAACGGATATGATGAGATGGATAGGATTGATGAATAACATTCGAGCCTGTGCCGATGAGATTGTATTGAATGATATTGTGTATTCCTAACGGATACCAACCGAAGAAGAACTGCTGTCAAACCGATGGCAGTTTTTCTTTTTCGGCAAGTATTCAAGAAGTCATTAAGTCGTGAGTATAATCGAAGTGGTAGAAA
>NZ_JADNDC010000018.1:80398-94032 GCF_015551645.1 Ruminococcus sp. D54t1_190329_F1 | reverse complement strand
AACTTTCCTTCTCTTTGGTTTCGGATCAAATCAGCTTCCTTCAATATTGCCAGATGTCTTGATATGGATGCTCCCGTTACTGAAAAATGTGCGCATATTTCTCCGGCTGAAAGCCGCCCATTCTTCAATAAGTTCAAAATCTCACGTCGTATTGGATCTGCCAGTGCTTTTAATGTATCCTGTATACCCAAAAATTCATCACACCCCTTTATTTAACATTTAACCTAATTGTTAAACGTATTATAATGCAAGGGATATCATGTGTCAAGAACCAGTTACTTCAAAAAACTGCCTGGGTAGCAAATAAAGACAGAAGCATGGTTTTCCCTGTTCTGCAGAAACAGATCTGTTTGATGCCGCCATCCTTGCCCATCCGGAGAAGATTATTGTCAAACGTCTCCTGAAAAGTGAATGCCTGGCAGGGCGTGAGCCATACTAGAAAACTGAAATTCACTTATTTGCAACATAAAAGCTCTATCGTATTTTGAAGCACCAAAAATCTAACTTTTGGACAGATCAAAATACGATAGAGCTTTTTGTTATTAGAATCAGTGAGCTTTTTGTGGAAGCTGGCAGTTATAAGCGATTCCAAGCGGTGTGACCAAAAGGGGATGAACCGGCCGGTAAACTGGAAGGTTCAGCTTCTTCTCAAACACGCTGGTAAATTCCTGAAAGCTTGCAGAGCCGCCTACCACATAAACTGCAGGTATCTCATAGCCTTTTAGAAATTTCTCGGTAATGGATGCCATTTTTTCAACCGTTGCCTTAATAACCGGAAAAATTTCCTTCTCTTTTTCCGGAGTGGTCTTCAGAACCTCTGCCTCTTCGTAGGGAATCCGGTAATGACCGGCAACTGTCATCGTCATATGGCTGCCCCCAGTTGCCTCGTCATCCGTATAGATTACCTTGCCATCCTTGAGGATGCTGATGCCGGTTGTGCCGCCGCCCACATCTACAACTGCACCGTCGGTAATCTTTAATACAGCAGCGGCCGCAGTAGGTTCGTCAACAATGTTGGTTACTTCGAAACCGGCACCTTCCAATACATATCCAATGCTCTTCACACTGCCTTCTGAAACTCCCGGAGGAATGGCAGCAGCGGCATAGAGAAGCTCCGTGCCCAGCTTTTCTTCCAGTTCTTCTTTTAATTTTGTAACCAGCTGAACAGATTCGTAATAATTCACAATAACACCGTCACGGATTGCATGGGAGGGTGCAGAGACACCGGCAATAGGACGATTCGTACTATCTACAACTGCAAGAACCGTGTTCGCAGTACCAAGATCCACGCCTACCTTCAAACGCCCTCTGAATTTTTTACATTCACCAGTGCGTACCAGTTCTGCAAAATTTGATAAAGTTCTGTTTTTTAGTTCCATATCCGAACACTCCATTTCTAATAAATCTGGAAGCTGTGAATCAGTGTACTGATACATTCATATTTTGCAGTGATTCGCAGCGATAATGTATTTATTATATATGAAAAAAGGCGAAAAAACAATAATTTTGCCCGGAATATGGCTCATTGCCGGCGTAAATTAAAATGGCAAAGTAAGCTGATCCAGTAGCTTTAAACAGTCCTCCTTTGAATATACCATAGGACTTCCTGGCAGTGACTGAACGAAATCCTGAAAGATCCGGCACAATGATTCGTCTGAAATATGAATATTACAACAATATGTGCCAAATAAAAAAGCGTTTGTCGGGTAAATATTAATCTTGTTTTGCGCACTGACAGAAATGGACAGATAGTCAGGAAATTCTTCTGTTTCTACAGCATTGTTTGAAGATGGAACTGTGGTGGCTTATGGGCAGGGTGTGTTAAAAAAAGATGGATCTGTAATTGAATATCATGGAACAGAAATTAAGAAACTTATAGTAAATGAAGGAGTTACAGGTATTGGTGGTTCACTTTGCTATAATCTGCCATATTTGAAGAGCGTATTCCTTCCCGAAAGTGTTACTAAAATCGGAACCGGGTGTTTTGCAGAATGTACTTCATTGCAGGAAGTAACACTTCCATCCAATTTGCAAACAATTGCATATGACGTTTTTAAAAATTGCTATTCATTACAGAAAGTAACAATGCCATCTAATTTAAATCATATTGGTACGAGCACTTTCGAAAATTGTAAGAATTTAAAAGAAATTCTTTTGCCAGATACATTAAGTTCTATTGGTGAGAATGCATTTAAAGGATGCAGCGTACTTAAAGCAATCAATATTCCTGGAAATGTAAAAGAAATTGGGGATTCAGCATTTGAGGAATGTGTCAGCTTAGATGAAATAACAATTCCCCATTCTATAGTCCTTGGGAAAGGTGTTTTTTGCAGTTGTACCGCTTTAAAAACAGTTATCTTTGAAGCTGATCCTGAATTAAGCAAAATTCCAAATTATGCATTTGAGAATTGTATCAGTCTGACATCAGTAACGTTTTCTGATAATACTTCAGATATTGGAAACAATGCATTTTCTGGATGTGTTAGTTTGTCAGAAATAACTTTACCCAAAGAGCTTATTGAGCTCGGAATGGAAGCATTTAAAGAATGCACAAGTTTAAAAAATGTTCACTTTACTAATACCCAACCCTGCAGAATAGGGGAAGCAGCATTCCAGTATTGTAGCAGCTTGGAAAGTATCAATATTGTAGGAGATATTGGAGCTGATGCATTTAATAGTTGCACAAATTTAAAAACTGCTCATATATCCGATGGATATATTTGGGGTAGAGCTTTTAAAGATTGTATTAACCTAACTGAGATAACTTTACCTGAGAATCTTGGTTGGATTGATGAAGAAGTGTTCAGTGGCTGCACCAGTCTAAAAAATATTAGCCTGGATGGTTATTTATTTGAAATACGAAAAAAAGCGTTTTATAACTGTTCGAGTTTGCGTGAAATTATACTTCCACACACCTTTTATGCATTGGAAAATGAAGCATTTGTCGGTTGTTCAAATCTGGAATCCATAACCTTTTTATATGATGAACAAAATGCAGCACGGGATGAATGGCCGTTTATTGATCCTTCCGCAGTTGAAGGATGTGTAAACTTAAAAACTATTTATGGTTACAATGGCTGGGGACTGGATTATGACGCAAAAAAAATAGGTGCTGAATTTATTGCACTTGACAAAACACCAGATGTTATCCCATCTTTTTCCATAGAACTAGGAAAATATTCTGAAACTGATGCTGTAAAAATTTTCTGGAAAAAATGCCCTGATGTATCTGGGTATGAGATGGAGATTAGTAGCTCATCATATTTTTCGCAGTGGGCAGATACATCTGTATACCGAAAACTTGATAATACTCAAGATTTCACTTACTGGTTTGAGGCCGAACCAGACTGTACGTATTATGTACGCATGAGAGCATATAACCATTATGTAGAAACCAGCTACGGTGAATGGTCTCAGCCCCAATCATTTATCATTACACGCGACAAATTGACGCCGACCATTACGCCATCGCCCACAGCAACGCCAGCTCCAACTGATACACCAAAGCCAACTGCTGTGCCAAAACCGACCACTGCGCCAAAACCAACCACAATCCCAACGCCATCCAAGGCTCCATCACCACAAGCACCATCATCAAAGCCAACTATGAAGGTAAATATGTCCAGCCTTGTTTTAAAAACCAGACAACGTAGCAGTGCCCTGAAAGTAACTGGTTTGGCGCCTGGCGATTTCGTAAAATCCTGGAAATCGGGGAACACAAAAATCGTCACGGTAACCGGAAATCCAAATGGAACCTGTAAGTTAAAAGCAGGTACAAAAAGTGGAAAAACCACGCTCACAATTACACTAAACAGTGGCCTCACCAAAAAAATACCTGTCCGTGTCCAGAAAACGACCGTTCGGACGCAGAAAATTACAGGCATCCCGAAAAAGCTTGTTTTGAAGGTGAAAAAGAAAGCCACCTTAAAACCTGTGATTCTTCCGTTAACAAGTACCGAAAAAATCACCTACAAGAGCAGCAACAAAAAAGTAGCAACCGTATCCGCAAAGGGGGTAATTGCTGCAAAGAAGAAAGGAACTGCCACCATTACAGTGAAATCAGGAAAGAAATCCGTGAAGTGCAAGGTTACCGTGAAGTAACAGCTTTGAAACGTATTATTTAAAATTTATGGGAGGCAGTACAGTTTTGTACTGTCTCCCTACTATAATAGCAAACACAAAAAAATTGTACGCGCTATGAACAGCACTTTGCAAATCAAGTCTTACACATAGAAAAAAATTGAGCAGTGGCTGGAGGAACAGGAGACTTGAATATTTTTTTTGAACGTGTTAATATGCTGATGTACTTAAAATCTGGCCTGGAAAATATATTATGGGTTACAGCGATAAAGCAAAAAAATATAAAGTTTCGGAATGGTTTGATGAATGGATGAAACTTTATAAAATTGGACGCATTAAGACGAATACAGTCCGAGGATATGTAGACGGCTTTGAAAGAGCAACCGACTTTATTGGATCTGTAAGGCTGTGCATAGGAGAAATTTCAGCACTTTTGTGGTCTGATATTGATTTTGAAAAGCATCGTATTCGTGTCTGTAAAACTTTAAATGAGACGACGGTATTTTATGATGATAGTAAGAACCGCCTGGAGGAAACATACTCAAAGAAGCAGATTACTACGCCGAATCGGGAACCACATTTGTTTAGTGTACATCCACATAAGTTTCGGCATACTTTTGTCACGAGAATGAATCAATCTGGTATGTCACCATTTACCGTTCGCAAGATTGTAGGTCACGCACATGTTAACATGACGGAATATTATACACACTTGGAACAGGAGTATATTTCAGATGAATTTAATAAATTCTCCGAGAAATATGAAGAGGAAAAAGTTCCGGCTATACCAGAAAAAAATAACAAAGGAAAATTATGGAAAATAACACTGATAATAAAAAAATACTAAAAGGTTGTCAAAAAGTGGTCAAAACAGTTTGGAAGATGCCACAAACCCGCATAAAACAAGGGCTTCCGCAGATACTATTAAGATGTCACCCATATGGGAATGGTGATTTGTTTCGCTATTAAAATGTCCGTTAAATGCGATCTTTTAAGGCTTTTCGAAGGTGCTAGGAGATTTTTATGAGTAGCATTAAATGGCGGTTCATGGCATGGGATTATTGCAAAAACCGTGCAGTAAGCTGTGCAGTAAAACAACCAGAAAAAATTTTTTAATAGATCATATCTCAAGTACAATATGCTTTATTATAAAGTAAGACCGAACCAAGTATAATTGATTATGCAGGGTTCGGTCTGTTTCATTTGGGCTGTGATAATACAAGATCACGTATATAAATTAGCAGTTGTTACAAATGCCGAATTAGAGTATAATATAACTATATTCGGAAAAGGATTTTTGAATATACCCGAAAAGGAGTAATGCCAGTGAATACAGAAACGAAGAATGCAATTCTCATAACTGATAAAGATGCACAGTATGATGAGAGAGCGAAAAGACTGCTTGGTCAGAAAAGCATTCTGGCACATATACTGGTAAAAACAGTAGATGAATTCATGGGAATGAATCCAAAAGATGTAATATCTTACATTGAAGGAGAGCCATTTATTAATACTGTTCCGGTTGAACCTGGGCTTACGAATACTGTTGTTGAAAAAGATAGTCAGCGAGTCGTAGGTTTTAATTCTGAAAACCAGGAGATTCATGAAGGAACTATAAGGTTTGATATTATCTTTTATGTACGGATGAGAGATGGATTATCACAGATTATTGTGAACGTGGAAGCACAAAAGGATGAGCCTGAGAAATATGAGATTTTAAACCGAGCTATCTTTTATGTGAGTCGCATGATTTCTTCACAGAAAGAAAAAGATTTTTCAAATTCAAATTATAATGATATCAAACGTGTTTATTCCATCTGGGTGTGTATGAACATGCCGGAAAATAGTTTGGAGCATATTCATCTGGTAAAGGATAGTCTTGTCAATTCGCATGCCTGGAAGGGAAAGTTGGATCTGATTAATATTGTCATGATCGGACTGGCAGAAGAGCTTCCTGAACATGAAGAAAAATACGAGTTACATAGATTACTTGGAGCATTGTTATCCCAGAATCTGTCTGTAAATGAAAAATTGAATATCATCGGAAACGAATATGATATTCCAATGGAAGAAGACTTCAGAGAGGATGTGAGTGTTATGTGTAATTTAAGTCAGAAAATTAAAGAAACTGGAATTGAGATTGGTAAAAAAGAAATGATTGTAAAAATGCACAGCAAGGGTTATACAATCGCTCAGATCGCCGATGTAGCGGGAATGGAAGAAAAACGGATTGAAGAAATTATTAAAAATGAGGAATTGCTACCAGCATAATGTTGTGTGAAGGAAAAGTCATTCAAATGGATGTTCATTTGAATGGCTTTTTATCAATTCCCAGATAAAAGGAGAACAGCTTTTCCTTGAACAAAAGGAGATTATAAATGCGTGAATTAGTAGCGACTCTGGCAGGCGTAATTGTTGGCTGGATTTTCAATGAGATTACGATGTTTTTTCGTGAAAGACCAAAGCTTACTTTTAAAATGGTTTCTACACCAGAAACGGAACTGATAGATAAAGAATACCGTACTAAAACAAGTTTATCAGAACATGGAATTGAAATTTATAATACAGGTAAAAATCCATTTATACTAGAGAGCTTTGAATTGTGCTATAAAAACAAATTGCTTGTAGATTGTCACATAGTAGAAAATGCCAAGGTTCTTATGCCCTCTGAAAGTTTCACATATACACTTATGGAACAAGAGGCAGATGCTCTACAACACCATTGCAATCAAGAAAAATTTGAAACTTGTGATGTGACAGCCTATAGTGTGGAAGGTAAGAAAATAAAAACAAAATTATGGGTTCCATTGTTTTATATTAGGGCTGGCAGATAAAATGCAATATCATCGGAAACGAATATGATATTCCAATGGAATAAGACTTTAGAGAGGATGTGAGTGTTATGTGTAATTTAAGTCAGAAAATTAAAGAAACTGGAATTGAGACAGGAATTGAGATTGGTAAAAAAGAAATGATTGTAAAAATGCACAGCAAGGGTTATACAATCGCTCAGATCGCTGATGTAGCGGGAATGGAAGAAAAACAGATTGAAGAAATTATTAAAAATGCGGACTTGCTGCCAGCATAAATGAAGAAGTTGTCGCCATCTGGTTGGATAAATATCTGATCGGATGGCAATTTTATTATAGAAATTCAACTATTTCCCTATATCGATACAGAAATCATTTTATATCATCAAACCCTGCAAATCTAAAGTGGTAATCACATTTCGATTCCATTTCTTTTATAAATCGAGAAAATCTTAAAAAAATCGCAATTTATTTTCAAATTTTTACACTTTTCGTCGAAAATTTTTATTATTTATAAGTAGGAGAGTAAAGAACCACTCCATATTATGAAAACGGAGGGATAAAAGAATGTGGGTATTTTGGCTTGTGTTCTTCGTTCTGATGGCAGTGGTGATTACGCTTATGTATTGCTGCCTTATCAGAGCTAGTGTGGTGGACGACGAAATGGAGAAGGCGTTTCAACAAAAGATGAAATTACGAAAGGATGAGGCAGAAAAATGTCAAGAGGACGAGCAGGAGTAATATCGAAAGAATACAAAGGGGAAGAGAATACAGAATTTCATGACATCATAAAACTTTTTAAGATTTACCGAGTAGTAAACTGGCAAATGCAGATTAAGATCAATCAGGTAAGTGTCATGCTTTCGCTTATGTATCAGGCAAATCATAGGAGTTCGAATTACTGGTTACGAAAAGAAACTAATATTTTTTCTGTTCTTTTTTCCTTGTTTATGATATGTGGAAGATTATTATATGGTGTACACTGGTGTACAGATATCATCGGAGGTGTTCTATTGAGCTTCGGATTGTTTGGAATATATCGGGGAGCCACTTTACTTTGCTGTAGGAATCAGTGACAGATTGGAGAAAAAACGGGTAGAGAAACATATGCAATAGCAGTAGGGGTGCTGTTTCTGATAATAAAAAGAATCATCCTTTGTATCGTGTGAAAAACGAATAAAGTTTTATAAAAAGGGATTGTTCAGAGTGAACATTCCTTTTTCTATTGGAAATTTGCCATAAATTGTCAAATAACAGTTGCTTAAAGGTACCAAATAATATATAATTGACTATAATCAATAGTTAAAATATCATTGTAATTACAAGAAAAGGCAAAAGCATTGCCAAAAGGGAGGAGGAAATGTATGAAGCATTTCAGAAAAACAATTGCACTCTTTCTGGTGGTAGTTATGCTGACAACCACAATGGGAAGTACTGTGCTTGCAGGAACTGAAAATCAGGGATTTTCGGATCAAGCAGAAACGACCGTGGATAGCAGGTTTCTGGATGGAATTGATACAGATGGTTACGATTACGTGATCACATCCCAGGAACAGGCCGATGAACTAAGGGTGTCGGATGATTCCAAATCCATTTTGGTTGCATGTGGGTCGGTTTATCTTTCCGGCATCACAGCAGGAACCATCACAATCCGCAATACAACAAAGATCCAGCTATCTAATGTTACTGCGAAAGCACTGGACATCAGCCAGGGTACTGCGATCAGCTTCACTGGTGTGAAAGCAGACCAGCTGTTGATAGCCGGGGAAAAGACAGAAGAGTCTTCCCTGCAGATTGATTCTGAAACGAATATTTCCAAACTGGAATTAAACGGCGGCCAGGCAGTAACACTGTAAGGAAGCGGAACCATCGGAGATGTGGAAGTAAAAGAACCGGTAAGTTCCCTGGCGGTTTACGCCACCTGTAAAGTAACAAACCAGTCCGGAAAAGCACTGGAACTGGAAAAACCAGACGGAAGCAGTGAAACCCTTCCAAGTGGTGCAGCAAGCTCTCTGAAACTGGAAACTTACTCCGTTACATTTGTAGCTGATGGCAGTGAAGTGGCTGTCCGTCAGACAGTTCCCGGAACTCCGGTGGATGTTACCGGGATCACGCCAGAAAAAGAAGGATACATATTTACCACCTGGTATCAGGATGCGGCCTGTACAGAAGCGTATTCCCAGTTTGACTGTGTGAACGGACCTCTGACCTTATATGCAGGTTTTACAGATGCTGCTGAAGCTGTGACCGTTACCTTTGAAACATTTGATGGTACACCAGCAGCACCTCTTACCTTTGCAAAAGGGGAAACACTTCTTTCCAAACCGGTATCCAGCATTTCTACAAGTAAGGACGGCTATACCTTCGGCGGATGGTGCCGTGATGAAACGTGTACCGAACCATTTGCATATACAGAGCCAGTTCAGGAAGATATGACTCTGTATGCGCTTTTTACTTCCAACGAAGCCGTAAGCCAGGAAAAGGATGGAAGCTGTGCGGAGTTAAATGATTTCGACTGGCAGGGAGAGATCCCGCTGATTACAGATACCAAAATGACAGAAGACGAGGTTCTGTCCGCTGTCTCCTTAGAGCCGGGAGCCGGTGATCTGGATCCGATCCTGTCTGTAAAAAAGACACCGAACGGTTTCTCCATTTTCGGTGAATATTACGAAAAAGATGAAAAAAAAGGATTTGAGCCGGGAGCCACATTTACAGTAAGGCTTCCTGAAGAAATTAATTTTGCAGATTATTCCAAAGATGTTCGCTCAGTTACAGTTTCTGTTTATAAAGAGAAGGTGGAGATTGTTGGTTTTTCAGAAGATATCGATTATATTCTCTGGGACCAGGTAATATCCTACACCCCTGCTGTTGAGAAAGAAAATTCAGAAGAAACAGCAGGACAAACAGAAAAAGAAACAGCTGAACTCCTTCAGGAGGAAGAAAAGGAAATTCTTTCCCGGCAGGAAGCGGATGAGCCTTCCACAACAACAGAAGAAAATGAAGAACTTCCTTCCGAAGAAAAACCGGAAATTGAAACAGAAGAGGATGTACCGGAAACCGAAACTCCGGCATATGAGCCTGGGGAACTTCTTGTAAATGGGACGCTTAACTATGAGCCCGGGGAAATCGTAGCCTTTTATGACGGCGAAATCGGCCGGGATGAAAAGAGCATGGATTCCTATACCGAAGGCTCTTTTGACGGATATGTGCTTTTTGCTCAGGTTGTGGATGTCCAGAGCGAAGGGGATCAGACAAGGATCTGGTTCGGATATGCCAATCCACAGGATTACCTGGCAGATTTTGATGTAAACACTACAGATGATGTAGATCTGGAGAGCCAGCTGTCCGAAGAAGAACTCCAGGTAGTGGAATCCAAAATCGTCAGCCAGGTAGAGGAAAACGAGGAATTAAAAGCCCAGATGCTGATGGCGGTTATGACTTCTGAGGAAACCCAGAAGATGATCAATGAAAAATACGGGGAAGGAGTTTATTCCCTGGCAGGAATGAATGCCACCCTGAAGCCGGGCAAACCATCCGTAAAGATCTCTGCATCCGGCAGCAATGTAACTGCGACGATCAGCATCTCGGCAAGTGCAGCCATTAAGAACGGTTCGAAGACGATTCTTACCATTTCACCTAAGCTGTCCTTTACCCAGAGCCTGTCCGTACAGACTAATGTAAAAGGTGGAAAATTCTGGATCGATATGTCCGTAACTTTGCGTTCCACATCCAAGATTTCCCTTACGGTTACCGCATCCTCCGGCGGCTCTGTAAAGCTGTTCAATGATGCGAAGAAAACACTTTCCGAGATCGTAAAACCAGAAGGGTTAAAGGATTCCAACGACTACAGCCAGTATGACAAAAATGTTTCCGAACTAATGAAGACAGTTGGTTCCATTGTAAATTCCTCCCTGGTCTACAATGATATTTTCAACGTCGTTCTTTTGAAGCTGCGGTTCTCTTTCTACGGAATCATTACCTTGGGTGTGGATATTGACCTTGTGGGCCAGGTCGGTGTGCTGGCAACCTTTGGCGTGGAAATTGAGGTAAAAAGCGGAGAACGCATTGGATTTGAGTATAAGTTCCTGAAGTTTGAAGGAAGCTCCTATACACAGAAGCTGGAAAGCAGCGTGACCAGCAGTGTTTACCTGATTGGTAAAGTAGGGGCAAGGGTGGGAATCCGTGTTACGATTTCCATTACCTTCTGCGGTTTCATCTCCACCAGCATAGAAGGCAGCGTCTACGCTTACGCAGAATTGTCTGGCTTCTATTATAACACAGCGAACCTGGTAAGCGGTGCAAGCACAGAGCTGGGCGCATTGAAATTTGAGGTCGGTATTGATGTGGTTGTCAAGCTTCAGCTGAAAGTCAAGCTTATCTTTAAGACCAAGAAAAAGAGCTGGACCGTATACAGCGGTAGATGGCCGTTGTGGTCGAAAAGCTATTCCAGCGGTTTTTCCTATATGAACCAGACCACGTTGGCTGACATGTGGAAGGTTGTGTCCCAAAATGCAGACAAAAAAGATTCCTTCGGTTTTGCTTCCATTCCGATGAAAAACTGGGATATGGCGAAAGGCACATGCAAAGAAAGCTTCGTTCTGGCGACCCAGAAGAATGCAGGTATTTCCCTTCAGATCCAGAATCTGAAAGTTGATGGGAAAGCAGTATCGGCCAAAGATCCCCTGGCAAAACTCTTTTATGTGGGAAACGGAAAGAACAACACCAGCCTCGGATTTATTTATCTGGATCAGGGCCTAGCGGCAAAATATAACTGTAAAAAGGCAGAACTGGACCTGGTTGTAACTTATACCAACAACAGCAAATCTGCTATCGTGAAAAAGCAGGTCAGCAGGTTCCATCTTAGTAAAAAAATTTATGTTGCAACCACAAACCACACGATGAAAGTCGTGCTCAGGGACTGGTGCGCAGACGAATGGGGACTGGATCCTGCCGGCTGGGACAATGCCCTGGTTTATCAGAACACTTTTACCAGTTATCTAAGTACAGACCAGAAAACAGCAGAGTGGAAAACCGTCAGCCTGAATTTAAATCAGATCATCCAGAAAGCAAAAGATGCTTATCCGGAACTGGCAGGTATGGAATGTAAGTGGATAAATGGAAGCGGTTCCCTACAATCCGGAATTGGTTCCGTGAAGGACTGTTCACTGGATGCGCAAAATGGAACCTTAAGATATAAAGTTTTTGCGGATGACCAAAATTATGAAACAACTTATTATCTTTATGTGCACAGATTCCCGGGTGAAAGCAGCCAGGTAAATTATCACATAAGCCTGAACGGGAAAGAAGCAGATACCACTTATAAGCTGTGGGTAACTGCTGCGGACGGTACCGTGAAGGAATTTAAGAAGCAGAAGAACGGCAGCTATGACCTCACCATAAACAAACGGGATTTTAACGGGGAACAGCAGGCGGTGATGATGTCCGTAAATAACGAACCGGATCAGAAGACCAGCCTGTCCATAACCGGCAGGGAGAGCCAGAAAGACGTCTACCTGAAACTTGATCTCCGTCAGGTACAGCTTGTCATACAGGCTGGAGACGGAATCAGGACTTTTAAGGCATATCGGAAATCATTTTTTAGAAATGTGCTGATCCGTTCTGAGGAGATCCGTTCCGGAACGAAAGTGGAAATAAGGACTGTGCTGGACCCGGATTACAGTGACCTGGAAGTCGTCAGTACATATGATAACTTTAAATACAGCGTTACTGGTAAGAATAAAATCACCTTTACCATGCCACAGAGAAATATCACGCTGGTCCTTCGGGCCTATAAACGCCATAAGATCACATTTGATTATAATTTAGACGATTACGGGGTTTATAAGACCATTTACTCCACAGAAAAGCAGGATGTAACAGTACCAGAGGATCCGTCTGTGCCTGGTTACGTATTTAAAGGCTGGTATCTGACAGCAGATGGAAGCGGGGAACCGTATGAATTTGACCGTAAGTTAAAAGAAGACAGTACACTTTATGCACAGTGGGAACCATTAGTTTCACCGGAGCAGATACTGGAATCCATAACAGGAGTTTTATCCAATCATTATACGGACTCCCTGGAAAAGTATCTTCCACTGGAAAATACCCCCAAAAAGCTTCAGGCAGAAATCACTGGAAGACTGACAGAAATCCTGGAAAAGGAAAATGTGTATCAGCTGTATGGGAACCGGATTTCTTTCCATGTGGTGCTCTCTGACAAAGTAGAAGAGACAGAAAACCAGTATATCTATACTTACCAGGCAGATATCCTTTATAAAGATCTGGCTGGAAAAGAATGGGAAGGTACTGCCAAGGGCAGTTTTGTACTGGGAAAAATGAAACCTGAGGTTTCGGTACTGCCACTGGCTGGAAACCTGAAATATCAGGAAAAACTGGCGCTCAGTCCGTTTACGGGAGGCGAAGTGACCTACAAAGAAAACAAGGTGACCGGAAGCTTCCGCTGGAATGAACCGGAGCTTGTGCCTGCAGGAGAAGATAACGGAACCGCAAAATACAAAGCGACATTTATACCGGATGGTGACAGCGCAAAGCTTTATACCCCTGTAGAATTTGAATTACCAGTGAAAACACAGATCGGTGTCCGCGTAAGCTGTAAAGCTGACAGCCGAGATTACGAAAAAGGTAATGTTACCACCACCGGAACCCATGAACTGACACGTGCAGGCGATGGTATGAAACTGGAAAATCTGGAACTGACAGACGGTGTCTTTAAGTTTGAACAGG